>JADGPS010000004.1 GCA_017882285.1 Paludibacter sp.
TATGTTTTCCATGTCAGTATCAGCCGGAATCACTTCCAGTTCTTTTACGTTCACTTCGGCTTTTACCAGTTCAGCAACATAACTTAATTGACTGAACGTGATGTCATCAGGTGCTGGTACAATAGCTTTAGACAGCGGCTGACGCACTTTTTTGTCGGCTTTGCGGCGCAACGCCAGTATCATCGATGAAGTTTGTTGTGCCAGTTGCATACATGCTTCCAGATTGCTGTCGATTAAAGTTTCATCGAAAGTTGGGAAATCGGCTAAATGAACCGATTCGTGTGTGTCTTTTCCGGTTACGGCATTTAAATCGAGGAATAACCGATCGGCATAAAATGGTGCAATCGGGGACATCAGGCGAGCAACAGTTTCCAAACAAGTGTAAAGTGTTTGGTAAGCCGAAATTTTATCTTCGTCGAATTCACCGCCCCAATAACGTTTCCGGTTCAGACGAACATACCAGTTGCTCAGGTTTTCACCCACAAAATCCGAAATAGCACGTCCGGCACGGGTTGGTTCGTATGTTTCGTAGTATTCGGTAACGTCTTTCACCAACGTGTTGAGCAATGAAATGATCCAACGGTCGATTTCAGGACGTTTTTCCATCGAAATTTCTGCTTCTGCATAATAGAATTGATCCACATTGGCATAAAGCGAGAAGAACGAATAGGTATTGTACAAAGTTCCGAAGAATTTCCGACGAACTTCTTCAACGCCTTCTGTGTCGAATTTCAGGTTGTCCCAAGGTGAAGAATTGGTCATCATATACCAACGCAACGGATCGGAACCGTGTTTTTCAATAGTCGAAAACGGATCAACTCCATTGCCGAGTCGCTTTGACATTTTGTTGCCGTTTTTGTCGAGCACAAGACCGTTGGAAATAACGTTTTTGAATGCTACCGAACCACGAACCATGGTGCTGATAGCATGCAAGGTAAAGAACCAACCACGGGTTTGATCCACACCTTCGGAAATAAAATCGGCAGGGAAGTTGGTCCCGTTGTTAATCAATTCTTTGTTCTCAAACGGATAATGCAACTGTGCATACGGCATAGCTCCCGAATCGAACCAAACGTCGATTAAGTCGAGTTCACGTTTCATCGATTTGCCACTTTTCGAAACGAGTACGATGCTATCCACGTACGGACGGTGTAAATCTATATTTTTTACTGCATAATTATCAGCAGTATATTCTCCTACTTTAAAATTTTTGTACGGATTTTCAGTCATAAATCCGGATACTATTGATTTTTCGATTTCCGAAATCAATTCTTCTACCGAACCGATACAAATTTCCTCTATGCCATCTTCTGTGCGCCAGATTGGAAGCGGTGTTCCCCAATAGCGGCTGCGTGATAAGTTCCAATCTTGCAGATTTTCAAGCCATTTTCCGAAACGACCTGTTCCGGTTGAAGCTGGTTTCCAGTTAATGGTATCGTTCAATGTCATCATTTCTTCACGGCAAGCCGTTGATTTGATAAACCAACTATCTAACGGATAATATAATACAGGTTTATCGGTACGCCAGCAATGCGGATAACTATGAATATGTTTCTCAATTTTAAAAACCAGACCTTGTTGTTTCAACATCACGGAAAGGTCAATATCGAGTGTATTAATTCCATCTGTGTCACCTGTTAGTGTAGGAATCGGTGAAACTTCATAAGCGTTTTTCACATAGCGTCCGGCATATACGCCATACAAATCAACCTGTATGTTTGAAGCTACAAATTCCGGATTTAAATCTTCAATTTTGAAGAACTTTCCGGTTCTGTCCACCATTGGTTGACGGTTTCTATCTTTGTCGATAAGAAGTAGTGGTGGAACATTATTTTGTTTGGCTACGCGGTCATCATCCGCACCAAAAGTAGGCGCAATGTGAACGATTCCTGTACCGTCTTCGGTAGTTACAAAATCGCCTGTGATGACTCTAAACGCACCCTCGCCCGGATTCACCCAGGGGATCAGTTGATCGTACTGAATCCCTGTTAAATCAGAACCTTTACATTCACTGATTACCTTGAACGGTAAATTTTTATCGCCATGTTTATAATCTTCAAAAGGTAATTCAGCATTTTTAGGATTAAAAAGAGTGTTTATCAGATCTTTGGCTAAAATTAAGGAAACAGCTTCACCGGAATATGGATTAAAGGTATGAACCAACACATAAGTAATGTTTGGACCTACGCAAAGTGCTGTATTCGAAGGCAATGTCCAGGGAGTAGTTGTCCAGGCAATAAAATAGCAATTACCTTCAACATTAGTATGAAAGGGCAACGTTTTATTGTCTGAAACTTTAAACTGTGCAATACAGGTGGTATCTTTCACATCGCGGTAACAACCCGGTTGATTTAGTTCGTGAGTGCTGAGACCAGTTCCGGCAGCCGGTGAGTAGGGCTGAATGGTGTATCCTTTATAAAGTAAATTTTTGTTATAAAGTTGTTTGAGCAACCACCACAAAGTTTCGATATACCGGTTATCATAAGTAATATACGGATTTTTCATGTCTACCCAATATCCCATTTTGGTGGTCAGGTCTTCCCATTCTTTGGTGTATTTCAAAACATCTTTTCGGCAAGCGGCATTGTATTCATCGACACTGATTTTCTTACCGATGTCTTCTTTGGTAATTCCCAATGCTTTTTCCACGCCCAGTTCCACCGGAAGTCCGTGTGTATCCCAACCGGCCTTGCGTTTTACCTGAAAGCCCTGCATGGTTTTGTATCGACAGAAAATATCCTTGATAGTTCGTGCCATCACATGATGGATACCCGGTAACCCATTAGCCGAAGGAGGTCCTTCATAAAACACGAAGGATGGTTTGCCCTCACGGGTTTCGATACTTTTATGAAAAATGTTCTGCGCGTTCCATTGCGACAACATTTCTTTGTTGATTTCCGATAAATTTAGTCCGGAATATTCTTTAAACTTCTTCATTAATTCAATTTCCAATTCAATAATTTCCAATTTCCAATTAATCTAATTGGCATATTGGCACATTAGCATATTATTCAGGGGTGCAAAATTACAAAAAAATAACCGAAAGAGGAAAGTATTATTGTACAAGCAATATTAAGAATAAATTAAACAGTCATAAAACAAAATTCCCTCAAATTAGAATATCTAATCTGAGGGAAAAATTTTGGCGGAGAGAAAGGGATTCGAACCCCCGGTACCCTTTTGGGGTACACACGCTTTCCAAGCGTGCCTCTTAAACCACTCGAGCATCTCTCCGTTTTTTTGGAATTACAAAAGTAAAACAAAAAAACGAGATATTAAAACAAAAAATCAGATCGCAAACAGTGATTTAGCATTGCGGGTGGTTTGTTCGTCAATTTGTTGCAACGTGCAATTATATACTTCAGCTAGTTTGTTGGCAACGAGTAATGTGTAAGCACTTTCATTTCGTTTGCCACGATGTGGAGCCGGCGTCAGATACGGTGAATCGGTTTCGAGAAGAATATGTTTAAACTCGATATTTGCTACTACATTAGCGAGCCCCGAATTTTTAAAAGTAACAATTCCATTAATTCCCAACAGAAATCCATCGAAATCGAGGATTTCCATCGCTTCATCCAGCGAACCGGTGAAGCTATGAAAAACACCGGTTAATCCTTTATTTCTGAATGATTCGAGTGCTTCCATCGTTTCGCGGAATGAATCGCGGACATGAATAATCACGGACAAATTGTATTCCAATGCCCATTCAATTTGTTGCTGAAAAGCAATGATTTGTTCATCCAGAAATGTTTTATCCCAATATAAATCGATTCCGATTTCGCCAATGGCAATGTATTTGCGTCGTTCGAGTTCCGATTTCACCAAAGCCAACTCATCAAGATAATTTTCCTTTACACTCGTTGGATGAAGTCCGATGGCAGCATGGCAGTAATTGGGATATTCAGCTTCCAATGCCAACATTTGCGGTAATGTTTTGCTGTCGCAATTGGGCAAAATGATATGAGAAACACCAACTTCTTTGGCTCGTTGAATTGCTTTGGCACGGTCAGTGTCAAATTCTTCGGAGTAAATATGGGAGTGAGTATCAATCATGGAAGCCCCCTAAATCCAAGCCCCCTAAATCCCCCTAAAGGGGGACTTAAAGAGTTAGTTTGCTTATGTTATATTTTTAAAGAATTAGTATTTAAGTCTCCCCATGGGGGCTTTTATTCCCACTCAATAGTTGCCGGTGGTTTGGAGCTAATGTCGTATACTACGCGGTTTACGCCTTTTACTTTGTTGATAATTTCGTTGGAAATTTTCGCCAGAAAATCGTAAGGAAGTTGTGCCCAATCCGCTGTCATTGCATCGGTGGAAGTTACTGCCCTTAATGCAACAACATTTTCATAGGTGCGTTCGTCGCCCATAACACCGACCGATTGTACTGGTAGCAGAATAGCTCCGGCTTGCCATACTTTGTCATACAAGTTCCATTCACGCAGACCGTTAATGAAAATGTCGTCGGCATCTTGCAAAATGCATACTTTTTCAGTAGTAATATCTCCTAAAATTCTCACTGCCAATCCCGGTCCGGGGAATGGCTGACGCTTAATCAAGTGGTGCATCATGCCAAGTTGAGTTCCCACTCGGCGCACTTCGTCTTTGAAAAGCAAACGCAACGGTTCACAGAGTTTCAGGTGCATTTTTTCAGGAAGTCCGCCCACGTTGTGGTGTGATTTAATAGTTGTACCGGTAATAGAAAGCGATTCAATTATATCAGGATAAATGGTGCCTTGTGCCAACCATTTTATATTTTTAATTTTGTGCGCTTCTTCATTGAACACGTCAATAAAACCGCTTCCAATGATTTTGCGTTTTTGTTCAGGATCCGAAACACCTTCTAATGCTTTGTAAAAACGTTCTTTTTCGTTAACCCCGATTACGTTTAAACCAAGGTGTTCGTAGTCTTTCATTACGTTTTCGAACTCGTTTTTGCGTAACAAACCATGATCAACAAAAATACAAGTCAGGTTTTTACCAATGGCTTTATTCAACAATACGGCTGCTACCGATGAATCTACTCCACCCGAAAGCCCGAGAATCACTTTATCGTTACCCAATTGTTTTTTCAGTTCAATAACAGTTGATTCCACAAATGAAGCAGGCGACCAATTACGCTTACAACCGCATATATTCAGGAAGTTTTCAAGAATCAATGTTCCATCGAGTGTGTGATACACTTCGGGGTGAAACTGAACGCCCCATGTTTTTTCACCTTCAATTTTGTAAGCTGCCAGTTCAACAGCGTCGGTGCTGGCAATCTTATTGAAATGTTCAGGAATTTTAGTGATGCTATCGCCGTGTGACATCCAGATTTGTGATCCGGGTTGTATATCTTTTAGTAATAAATCATTCGTATCGATAAACGAAAGATTAGCGCGTCCATATTCTCGTGAATCAGCTGATTCAACATTTCCACCCGAAGTGTAAGCCATATATTGTGCACCGTAACAAATACCCAATACCGGAAATTTCCCACGAATGGTGCTCAAATTGGCTTTGAAAGATATAGGGTCATAAACTGAATATGGGCTGCCCGAAAGAATCACACCTTTAATGTCGTTTGTGTTTTCGGGAAACTTGTTGTAGGGCAAGATTTCGCAATACACGTTCAGTTCACGCAAGCGGCGACCAATCAATTGAGTGGTTTGAGAGCCGAAATCGAGGATAATAATTTTTTCCATAAGGTGGATTTGTTGAGGAATTAAAAGTTATGCAAAAGTACGAATAATGTGAGGGTTGTACAAGTGTAAAAATGAATTTTATGGCATTAACAACGAACTGTCCCCATAACTCAAAAAGCGGAAATCATTCTTCAAGGCATAATCGTAAATTTTCTTCCAACCACCACCAACAAAAGCCGAAACGAGTAAGAGCAAAGTGCTTTTTGGTTGGTGAAAGTTGGTAATCATGCCATTGACCAATCGAAACTGGTAGCCGGGTTTAATCATAATTTGTGTTTCGGCATGTAGAGTTGTCAGGTTATTTGCATTCAAATAATCCAGAATATTTTGCAACGCTTTTTCAACCGGAATTTCGTCCGATATTTCGTAAGGCGTCCATTGCGAAATGTGAAAATCGTACGTACTCGGGTTTTTGTGCAATTTCAATCCAATATAATACAGACTTTCCAATGCCCGCACCGAAGTCGTTCCCACGGCAATAATATTTCCAACTTTTTGTAATAAATGTTCGATAGTAGATTTATGAACCGAAATCACTTCGGTATGCATGTGGTGATCATTTATTGTTTTAGTTTTTATAGGTTGAAAAGTTCCCGCACCAACATGCAAAGTCAATTCTTCGATTTCAATATTCTTCGATTTTAAACTTTCAAAAACTTCCGGTGTAAAATGCAGTCCGGCTGTGGGTGCTGCTACCGAACCTTTTATTTTGGAATAAACAGTTTGATACGTGGTGAGGTCACTTTCTTCTGTTTTTCGGTGAAGGTAAGGCGGAATAGGCAATTCACCGGTTTTTTCCAGTATATCGGCAAAATGAACATCGGCATTATTCCACGTAAAACGGATGCTATGCATATTTCGTTTTGTTTCGATAAATTCGGCATTGAAAATGCAGTTTGTACCTTCTATTTCAATTTGTTTGCTCAACAAACCGTCTTTCCATTTTTTTAAATTTCCCACCATGCATTTCCAAACGCATTCGGTGGTTGAACCGAGCGATTGAGCGTAATCGGCTGGTGTGAGCGGTTCCAGACAAAATACTTCGATGCGTGCACCGGTTTCTTTATGGAAAACTAACCGTGCCTGAATAACACGGGTATTGTTATAAACCAATAAGCATTTTTCAGGCAAAAAATCAGCAATATTGGAAAAAGCACTTTCGATAATTGTGTCATTTTTATAAACCAACAATTTGGATGCATCACGACGTGGCAAGGGAAACTTGGCGATACGTTCGTCGGGTAACGAATAATCGTATTCGTCTATTAATATGGCTTGTTTATTAATATGATTGTTCACTGTAAAAATTCATTGAAAAACGGTTGACAAAAGTAGTAAAAAAATGGTTTAAGAGTGATTTTAATGAAATTGTATAAAATCTTTATAAAATCTTTATATCTTTGAAAATTATCTTTATGTAAGATTTACAAAAATTATGCGAACTTTGCAGCAAATATTAATGTATAAATTATAGGTATAAAATTATGGCTGATGTTTTTGGAAAAATTAGAAAAACTGTTATCGGAAATCCACGCGATTTGAAGGATAATAGTACGTTTCGACAGATTTCGCTTATTGTATTTCTAGCATGGGTAGGGCTGGGATCTGATGCTCTTACATCTTCGTGTTATGGACCGGAAGAAATTTATAAAACGTTAGGATTGCACGTTAGTCTGGCTGTTATTGTAGGATTAATAACTATGGTAACAATATTTATTATTAGTACCAGTTACTCTCAAATTATCAAGTTGTTTCCTCACGGTGGTGGTGGTTACTTGGTAGCAACCCGGTTAATTTCGCCGAATGTGGGAATGATTTCCGGTAGTGCTCTGTTAATTGACTATGTATTAACCATTTCTCTTTCAATTTCAAGTGGTTCAGATGCATTCTTTAGCTTTTTACCAATACAATTTCATCCGTACAAAGTCCCATTTGCACTAATGATATTGGGAATACTGGTGATTCTTAATCTTCGGGGTGTAAAAGAATCAGTCTCAGCTTTAACTCCAATTTTTATTATTTTTGTTTTGGCTCACGTTTTTCTAATCGCTTATGCTTTCACAACTCATATTCCTGAAATTAAAGGAGTTGCAGTTCAAACCAGTTCAGGCTTAACTACTTCAATAAGTCAATTAGGTATATTTGGAACCATCGTTTTGGTTATGAAAGCTTACAGTATGGGAGCAGGAACTTATACCGGAATAGAAGCTGTAAGTAACGGATTGCCAAATCTTCGTGAACCTCGTGTTAAAACGGCTATCAAAACAATGCGGTTACTCTCCATATCATTATCCATTGCCGTGATTGGATTAATCATTTCGTATTTTTTATTCGATGTTCATATTCAACAAGGAAAAACGTTGAATGCTGTTTTAATCAGTAAGGCTATTGCTTCGTGGAATCCGTTTATGGGTCAGTCATTTCTTTATATTACACTGATTTCGGAAGCAGCATTACTTTTTGTGGCAGCTCAAACCGGCTTTCTTGATGGTCCACGGGTTATGGCCAATATGGCGCACGATTCGTGGTTGCCGCGTCGTTTTAGTATGTTGAGCGACCGTTTGGTTTCGCAAAACGGTATTTTGATTATGGGTGTTGCGGCTTATTTTGTCATCTGGCTATCAAAGGCTTCTGTTGGATTCTTGGTTGTGCTTTATAGTATTAATGTATTTATTACTTTCTCATTATCCCAATTTGGGATGGTAAGACATTGGATTACAGAACGCAAAACGGATAAAAATTGGTTGGGTAAATTATTGATAAATGGGATAGGACTTATATTAACCACATTTATTTTATTTACTGTAATAATCATCAAGTTTGACGAAGGTGGTTGGATTACCATTCTGATTACCGGAGCATTGGTATCGTTGGCGGTTTATATCAAACAACATTACATCAAAATAGGGAAAGAGATCGGTAGAATACAACAAGTAATGAACAGCAAAATGCCTGAAACCATTGCAGAACTAAATCAAAATCATAAACGAAAATCAGATGATAGAACGATTGATGTTCACGATATGACTGCTGTAATTTTGGTAAATGGTTATACGGGTATCGGTTTATATTCGTTGTTTAAAATTTTGAGTAAGTTCAAAGATGTTTATAAGAATTTCGTGTTTATTCAGATAGGAATTGTGGATGCCGATAGTTTTCATCAGGAAGCTGTGGTGGAAACCATTAAGCAAAACATAGAACAGGATTTGAGCAAATATGTATATTTAATCAAACAATTAGGTTATAACGCTGAATATCGATACAGTATAGGTACAGATGTGGCTGAAGAAGTGCTTAATATTGTTCCGGAAGTTGTTGAAAAATACACAAATACAACCTTTATCGGAGGACAACTTGTTTTTGGAGGAACCTATCGCATTACGCGGATTTTACATAACTATACGATTTTTTCTATCCAAAAACGATTATATAATATAGGCTTAACCTCAATTGTTATCCCGATTTCGTTGAGAAAAGCTGTGCAAGTGAATAATTATAAATAAATTTGTACGCTGAAAAACTAATGGAGGACTTAATTCTACGTCCGGGAACTCAGAATTAAATTCGGTAAAAGATTTTTCAGTAGCGGTTTGGGCATTTAATTGTCATGAAATAGCCGGTAAATTTACAGATACTTTAAGTGATGCCAGTCTTCAATTCATTCCATTGGCAACTATCTACGGAGTTTGGGGAGTGATAGTTTACGTTTTTTTGATAAAAAAGCTCCTGCATTTGATATTCAGTGAATCTTTAAAACGATTTAAATGTCAGTGGCTTTGTCCATTGAGCGTGAAATAAATAATGATAAGCGAGTAGAATCCGCTCAAAACAATTAATTTTGAGAGATTTTGCCGTTAATACTGAATAATTTACATTAATAATTTATGTTTATGAATACCAGATACTTTAATCAGAGTATTAAAAAGCAATTTGTTATCAGTATTATTGCGACAATTTTTGTTTCAATAATTTGTTTTTCACTTTCAAATCTGATAGGTTATCGAACAGTTGCTTTAATTTTAATGGCCACAGTATCGATTTCAGCCATCTTTTTTTCCTTATATCCTGTATTAGCGGCGGCTACATTAAGTGCGTTAATTTGGGATTATTTCTTTATTCCGCCTCATTTTACTTTTCATGTGGGAAGTTCGGAAGATGTGCTGATGTTGCTCATGTATTTTGTTATTGCACTGATAAACGGCATTTTGACATCGAGAGTCAGAGCGTTGGAGAAATTGGAACTGCAAAAAGAAGAACGGCACAATACCATAAAATTGTATAAAACACTTTTCGACTCTATCTCGCACGAGTTGCGCACCCCGATAGCCACCATTGTCGGAGCTTCAGATAATTTGATGCAAAAAGAATCAAACATTTCCGAAAATGACAAATCGAATTTGATAAGTGCCATTTCTATAGCCGCATTTCGTTTGAATCGTTTGATTGATAATTTGTTGAATATGCAACGACTTGAATCAGGTTTGCTGATGATTAAACCCGATTGGTGCGAAATTAACGAATTGATTAACAGTCCGGTAAATCGTTTGAAAAATGAACTTTCTACGCATAATTTGCAAATTCAGATTGAGGAAGATTTTCCAATTATCAAGTTAGATTTTGGTTTGATTGAGCAAGCGCTTTTCAATTTGTTACATAATGAGACTTTGTACACGCCCATAGATTCAACAATTACAATTACGGCTAATTATAAAAATAATAAGTTGATTGTGACGATTTCGGATAATGGAAAAGGATTTACTCCGGAAGAATTGAACTTGTTGTTTACCAAATTTTATCGTTCTACCGTTAAAACTACGGGTGGTACAGGTTTAGGCTTGTCGATAGTAAAAGGTTTTGTGGAAGCCCATGAAGGAAAAGTGAAAGTCGAAAATAATATTCCTCACGGTGCAAAATTTACATTAGAAATTCCTGTGGAAATTCTGGAATTGCAAGATTATATGGATTTTACAGAAATGACAATTAAGGAAAATACACAATACGAAACACTGACTGATATTTACACTCCCAAAAAGAATAATAAAATCAAGACTTCGGATACCGTAATGTAACAGAGTAATTTTCCATATCATAAATTTTAAAATTGTTAGGGTATGAGTACAAAAATGAATATTTTAATCATTGATGACGAAATGCAAATTCGCAAATTGCTCGAAATCACCTTAAAAAGCAACGATTATACTACAATGTTAGCCGCAACTGCCAAAGAAGGTACTATGATGTCAGTAATTCATCCGCCCGATTTGATTATTCTGGATTTGGGATTGCCCGACGAAGATGGACAGGTGGTTTTGCGTAAATTACGCGAGTGGTATCTGGGAGCGATTATCATTCTTTCGGTTCGCAGTTCGGAAGAAGAAATTGTAAAAGCATTGGACAACGGAGCGAACGATTATCTGACAAAACCTTTTCGTACAGGTGAATTGCTGGCGCGAATCCGCACTGCTTTACGACAAACTCAGAATATTAGCATTATACAAAAACTGGAATTTGAAAATCTGGTTATTGACCTGACATCAAGAACTGTTATACTTGATAATGAGCCGTTAAAGTTGACAGCTACCGAATATTCACTTCTCACTTTACTGGCAAAAAACGATGGAAAAGTATTAACTCATCAGTATATTTTAAAAAATATCTGGGGACCGGGTTATACGCAACAATCGCAATATCTCCGTGTTTTTGTTGGACAACTGCGTAAAAAAATTGAACCGAATCCAAACAATCCTAAATTTATCCTAACCGAATCAGGCATTGGTTACCGTTTCTGTCCGAAAATGGAAGAATAGCTGAAATTGTTTTATCTTTGTAACTCAATTTTAGAATTTTAATAGCAGATCAAAAATAAAACAATGATAAAAAAAGGCGATACCGTGCGTTTTCTAAGCGCAGTGGGTGGAGGAATAGTTACCCGAGTGGATGAAGTAAAGAAAATGGTGTTTGTTGAGGATGCCGATGGTTTTGAAATTCCTGTACTGGAACGTGAATGCGTGGTGATAGATGCCATAAATGAAGAAACCAATTTTCCAAAAAAAGACTTTAAAACAAAACCTGCTTCAAGTGTTGAACAAGTACAAAACCTAGTTAACGAAACACAGAACGCGAAACCCGAAACGCGCAATGAAGAACCAATCATCGAAACTCCTGAGGGCGAAACATTGAAAGTCCTGCTTGCCTTTTCTTCTATCGATATCAAGCAATTGCAAACTACGTCGTACGAATGCTACCTGATAAATGACAGTAATTATTATCTGTTCTACAATGTAGTGAATGGTGAAAATGATGCATGGAAAAGTGTTGCCAATGGTCTTATTGAGCCGAATATGCAGGAATTGCTGACCGAAATTAAGAAAGAGGAATTAAGTGCATGGGAACAAATTCGAGTGCAATTAATCCCATTCAAACAAGGCAAAAACTACACGCCACAATCGGTCATTGATTTCAATCTGAAAATCAATGCCGTGAAATTTTACAAACTTCATAGCTTTACTACCAACGAATATTTCGATGAACCGGCTATGTTGATAGATATTATTACCGAAAAAGAAAAAGAAGCTGAAAATAAAAAATTAACTGACATATCGCCTGAAGAAATTAAACAAGCTATGTTTCAGAAAGAAGAAACCCGTCGTCCACGGATTTTCAAACGTCCGCAAGTTGCTGAAATAATTGAAGTTGACTTACATATCAACGAATTACTGGATACAACAGCCGGATTGTCGAATGCCGCTATGCTTCAATGCCAGTTGGATAAATTCCATGCAGTGCTTGATGAAAATAAGAACCGCAAAGGACAGAAAATTGTCTTTATTCATGGAAAAGGTGAAGGCGTTTTAAGGAAAGAAATTGAGAAACTGCTCAAAACACGCTACAAAACGTATTATTTTCAGGATGCTTCGTTCAGGGAATATGGATTCGGAGCTACGATGGTAACGATTAAATAATATGCTAATATGCCAATGAAAAGAAAAGCGTCAGACAGAAATAAATCTGTTTGACGCTTTTCTTTTGGAATAGAATCATTGAGAATTTATTCTTCCATTTAAGGTTTTACACCTGGATTTAGCTTCAAAGAACTTCGTCACAGTTAAATATAATTAAATACATGAATGATTTATGTTTTTAATTTGGTTTATAATATAAACCGGTTTATATTTGCAGTCAAATACAATCAACTTTATTCAACAACTCAATTTAATCTTATGGAAGACAAAATTTTAAACGAGAAAGAAAGTTTAGAACTTATTTCTCAAATGATTCGGAATTCACAACAGAGACTGAAAGAAGGTAATGGAAAACCATTTTTGATTTTTGGTTACATAACAATAGCTATTTCTATGATTGTGTATAGTTTGCTAACTTTAACTCAAAGCAATTTATCGCATTTAGCTTGGTTTGGCATTCCTGTTATTGGATTTGTAATTATGTATTTAAGTAAAAAAAACGAAGTAAAATACAGCAAAACCTATCTCGATCGTATTGTTATCAATATTTGGACTGTAATTGGAGCATCAGTCATGTTTGTCTCTATTGCTGCGATATTCGTACGTATTCCGGTTATGCCATTACTTATTTTACTATTAGGCATTGCGACAACATTAACCGGATTAACTATCAGATTCAAACCCGTTATATTTTGTGGAGTTTTTGGAATGGCATCTTGCGTTCTGCCTTATGTGATGAATGGTTATAATCAGGTTTTAATGTATGCTATTTGCATTTTTGTTATGATGGTTATTCCGGGTCATATTCTTCATTTAAAAAGTCGTAATTAAAATGTTTAAGGAATTAAATCCATTATTACATTCTGAACTTCGACTGGCCATCATGTCGATTCTTATTTCAGTAGAAGAAGCTGATTTTCTCTACATTAAAGAGAAAACGGGAGCTTCTGCCGGAAATATCAGCGTTCAGATCGAAAAATTGAGTGAAGCCGGTTATATAAGGGTGGACAAAGGTTTTGTCGGAAAACGTACAAGAACGGTATGCAGTTTAACCGAAAGCGGGGCAAAAGCTTTTGCCGAATATGTGGAAGCAATAAAAAGTTATCTCGAAGTCAAATGAGTCAATTGTATGAATTAGTGGCATGAAATACAGGTGATGTACTAAATAAAAAATTTAAAGAATATATAAAAAATGCGCCTCCCGAATTTCTCAAGAAGCGCATTACTACCAACTACCGACTACCTACTATTTCTTCAGCCATTCGTCCATAGCTTTTGCCGCACGACGACCGTCGCCCATAGCCAGAATAACCGTTGCACCGCCACGAACAATATCGCCACCCGCAAAAATAATCGGAATAGCCGATTGCATGGTTTCATTGTTCACCACCACAGTTCCCCATTTGGTTACTTCCAATCCTTCCACCGATTGCGGAATCAGCGGATTGGGCGAAACACCCACACTTACAACCACTTCGTCCACTTCAATCAATTCGGTTTTGCCGGAAACTTCAACCGGTACCCGACGTCCGGATTCGTCCGGTTCACCTAAGGTCATTGCCTGAAGCAACATGTGTGTAACCCGTCCCTGTTTGTTTCCTCTATATTCAATCGGATTATGCAAGGTCCAGAATTCAATTCCTTCTTCTTTGGCGTGTTTCACTTCTTCCAAACGGGCAGGCATTTCACTTTCTGAACGACGATAAACAAGCATAGCACGTTCTGCACCCAACCGGCGAGCTGTACGAACAGAGTCCATCGCGGTGTTTCCACCACCGATTACCGCTACTTTTTTCCCTTTAAAAACCGGTGTGTCCGATTCAGGATTGGCGGCATCCATCAGGTTTACGCGTGTCAGGTATTCATTGGACGACATAACGCCCACCAGATTTTCGCCTTTGATATTCATAAAACGCGGTAATCCTGCACCGCTGGCAACAAATATGCCTTTAAAACCTTCATCTTCCAAATCCTGAATGGAAATGGTTTTGCCCACCACACAGTTCGTTACAAAATGAACGCCCATTGCCTGAAGGTTCTGAATTTCAACATCCACGATTTCATTTGGTAAACGAAATTCAGGAATTCCATATTTAAGCACTCCACCAATTTCGTGCAACGCTTCGAAAACCACAACTTCATAGCCCAATTTTGCCATATCGCCGGCAAAAGCCAATCCGGCAGGACCTGAACCTACACCTGCGATTTTAATATTGTTGGCAGGAGCAACTTCGGGTACAGAAATATTGCCACTTTCGCGTTCGTAATCGGCAGCAAATCGTTCCAAATGACCTATAGCAACCGATTCTTTTTTCATTTTCAAATAAATACATTGCTCTTCACATTGTTTTTCCTGCGGACAAACACGGCCGCAAACTGCAGGAAGTGCCGACGTTTCTTTTAATGTTTTGGCAGCTTCCAGAAATTCGCCCCGTTCGATATTTTTGATAAACTTCGGAATGTAAATCCTGACAGGGCAACCTTGCATACAAGTCGGGTCGGCGCAGTCGATGCAACGTTTGGCTTCAATCATTGCCATTTCAGGAGTTAAACCTAAATTCACTTCTTCCAGGCGACTGTGGCTGCGGTATTCGGCATCGAGTTCAGGCATGTGAACACGTGGTATTTCTGTGCGTTCTTTGGCTTTCATTGATTTCCGCAAATCGGTACGCCATTGTTCGTTTCGTTCTTCTATAATAGACATAAATGGTTGATTGGTTGATTAGTTAATCTGTTGATTGGTTGATTGGTTAACTGGTTGATTAGTTGATTGGTTACTTACTGCTTACTATACTGTTCCATTTCTTCTTGTTCAATGTCTTTATATCCGCCCAGACGCATAAGCATTTCATCAAAATCCACCAAATGCGCATCAAATTCAGGTCCGTCCACGCATACGAATTTCGTTTTTCCGCCCACACTAACACGACAAGCTCCGCACATTCCGGTTCCATCAACCATTATGGTATTCAAGGATGCAAGGGTCGGAACTTCGTATTTTTTTGTTAGCAAGCTAACAAATTTCATCATGATTGCCGGTCCGATTGTTACGCACAAATCTACTTTTTCGCGATTGATAACCGATTCAACCCCTTTTGTAACCAATCCTTGTGTTCCGTAAGAACCATCATCAGTCATTACAATTACTTCATCCGACAATGCTCGCATTTGTTCTTCCAGAATAATCAAATCTTTTGTGCGGGCTGCCAATACTATTATTACACGATTACCGACTTTTTTTAATGCAGCCACAATGGGCATCATCGGTGCAGTTCCCACACCACCACAAGCACAAATTACGGTTCCGAAGTTTTCGATATGCGTTGCTCTTCCAAGCGGACCAACCATATCGGTGATAAAATCACCTACTTCCAGTGCGCACAATTTGGACGAAGAAACACCCATTTTTTGAACTACGAGCGTGATTGTGCCTTTTTGTAAATCGGCATCAGCAATGGTTAACGGAATGCGTTCACCTTTCGCACCAACTTTTACCATCACAAAGTGACCGGCTTTTCTTGCTTTAGCAATCAAGGGAGCTTCTACCTCAAATTTTACCACATTTGCCGAGAAATACTCTTTGCTTATAATTTTATTCATTCTAATAACCGGATTTTTTAAACAGAGCGCAAAAGTACTAAAAATATGCCTTATTGCCATTCAAATTGATTTAAAAAACAACAAAATAAATCCGATATTCGATAACAATATTCAATTCTAATACCGTTTTTATGTATAAAATTGCTTGAATTGCTGCAAATAAACCTTAACAATTACATTAAATGATGCTTCATATTGTTTTTTAGGTACTTTTGCACGAATTTTTTCTCAATATTATTTAAATAAATTAGCATGATTAATCGTATTAAGACTTTGAAAAAGAATTATCTATTTCTATTCTTAGCAGTTTTGTATGTAAATTTTGTTTTTGCGCAGTCCAATGTGAAAGACAGTATTCAACTGAGTGATATCGTTGTAACCGGTTCAAAAATAGAGATCTCCAGAAAAATTATTCCGCTTTCTGTTTCGCAAATTTCAAGACAAGATATAGAAAACAGTGGTCAAATGAATATCCTACCGGCATTGAATATGTACACACCCGGTGTTTTTGTTACCGAACGGAATATTCTGGGTTTTGGGGTTTCAAACACCGGTGCCGGGGCAATCACCATGCGGGGAATCAGCAGTTCGCCCAATACTGATGTGTTGGTTTTAATTGATGGACATCCTCAATATCAGGGCATTTTTGGACATCCGTTAGCCGACGCGTATGTGGCTTCGGATGTGGAAAAGGTTGAAATTATTCGCGGTCCGGCTTCCATTCTGTATGGTTCGAATGCCATGGCAGGAGTGATTAATATTATTACCAAAAAGCAAAAAGAAGATGGTTTTCAACTCAATCTGGGCGCTTCTTACGGATCTTTCAATACGCAAAAATATTTTGGAACAATAGGTTATAAAAAAAACAAATTAAGTGCTTATGCATCTGTAAATCATGACCAAACCGATGGAATCAGGGCTAATACCGATTTCAATATCTCGAATGGTTATGCAAAAGTGGGTTATGAAATCAACAACCATTTTGACGTGATTGCCGATTTCAGTATTGCAAAGTATTATGCGAATGATAACGGACCAAATACATTATTAAAACCACTACCTTTTAATATCGATATTACTCGAGGAAAAACATCTTTATCCATCGATAATAAGTTTGAAAAATCGGAAGGTGGATTTAAATTTTATCACAATTTTGGTACGCATAATACTTTTGATTCAATAAATGGAAAATTTCGTTCTACCGATAATAATACCGGTGCTATGCTTTTTCAAACATTTAAACTTGCAACCGGAACGACTATCACTGCCGGTGCTGATTTTAAACAATACGGCGGAATAGCCAATCACGGATTTAAACACGATTCGTTGATTACAGTGAATGAGTTGGCAGCGTATGCTTACGTCCAACAGACTTTGTTTGAAAAACTAACTGTCAGTGCGGGTTTAAGGCTTGAAAATAACTCCAAGTTTGGTAATGAACTTATTCCTATCGGCGGGCTGACTTATAATTTATCCAATGCAACGACATTCAAAGCTTCTGTTTCAAAAGGGTTTCGAAGTCCTACCATTATGGAACTGTACCTTTACGCACCCAATCCCGCTTTACAACCCGAACGCATGATTAATTATGAAATCAGTTGGTTGCAATCCTTGCTCAATAATCATTTAAATCTTGAATTAACGGCATTTAAAGTGAAAGGTGATAATCTTATACAAGTTGTTGGTATAGGTTATTCAGCTAAACGGGAAAATGTGGGTTCGTTCGATAACCATGGAATAGAGTTTTCAACCAGATACATGTTAAACAGCAATCTGTATTTTAATGCCAATTACAGTTATCTCAATTTGGATAAACCTGTTATTGCCGCTCCCCGTCAGCAAGTGAACGTGGGAGCAAATTATAGTTATAAAATATGGAGTTTACACATTTCGGCTCAATATATTGAAAACTTGTACACTTCGGTTCAACCTTTAGTAACTCAAAGCTATGCGCTTCTTAATGTACGTTTATCGGCAAGACCAACCAAATTCCTGGAGTTAGATATTGCCGGAAATAATTTGACAAACGCTCAATATCAGATTAATTACGGCTACCCCATGCCGGGAATTAATTTTAATGGTGGAGTGAATGTGAGGTTTTGAAATTAATTTGAACTTTTTTATAACAGTTTGGTTGTAATTATAAAAATATTATTACTTTTGCATCGTCTAAACAAAAAGACACTTGTTATGATCAATCGATTTTTTACATATTTCTTTTTTTACTTTTACTTTAGCCGGTGAGAGCAGGATAGCCTTTATGTAAAAAAACAAAACTATATTAATAGAAAATACATGAAAATCCTGCTCAAATACGAGTAGGATTTTTTTTTAGAAAATCGGGCAAATCGGAATTATTCACTGAGGTCATGACCTCTGGTTTGCCCATACCAAAACAAAAAATATGAAACGAGTAGCTATTCAGGGAGGTTTAGGAGCTTATCACGGCATTGCAGCTGAGAATTTTTTTGTGGATGAAGAAGTTGAAATCATACCTTGTGTCAATTTTAAAGATATTTTTACCGCTATAAAAAAAGACTCAAACGTGGTTGGAATCATGGCGATAGAAAATACCATTGCAGGAAGCTTATTACCTAACTACGAACTGCTGAAAGAACATAAGCTTCCTATAGCAGGTGAGTTCAAATTAAGGGTTTCGCATTGCCTGGCTGCATTGCCTGGTCAAACCATTCATGATATTAAAGAAGTACAGTCGCACCCGATAGCTTTGATGCAATGTGCCGATTTTTTAGGAACTTTACCGGGAATTAAAGTGGTTGAACACGAAGATACTGCCCTTGCTGCCCGTGATATTTCGAAATATAATTTATTGGGAAATGCCGCTATTTGTAGTGAACGTGCAGCCGAAATCTACGGATTAACCGTTTTGGCACATGGAATTGAGACCAATAAACGCAATTTTACCCGCTTTCTGATTTTTGGGAATTCGTGGATGGTGGACGAAATTCAGAAAGACGATTCCATTAATAAGGCGTCTGTCGTTTTCACTTTGCCTCATGCCGAAGGAAGTTTGTCGAAAGTATTGTCGGTTTTCTCATTTTACGGTATCAACCTGACCAAAATTCAATCCTTGCCGATCATAGGCCGCGAATGGGAATATCAGTTTTATGTGGATTTTACATTTGATGATCTGGAACGCTACAAACAATCGGTTGCGGCTATAAAACCACTGATAAGTGAACTGAAAACACTGGGTGAATATCCGGAAGGAATAACACCGAATGAATAATTCACAATGTGAATTTTAAACTATTAACTAACGACTAAAATGAAACCTATTATACCTGCCGAACGTTTAAGTTCAATAAGTGAATATTATTTTTCCACCAAGTTGAAAGAAGTTGCGGAGATGAATGCCAAAGGCCTGAACGTGATTAGCTTAGGAGTTGGAAGTCCCGATTTACCACCTTCGAAAGAAACGATTGAAGCACTTTGCAAATCGGCTGCGGAGCCTAATGCGCACAGCTATCAACCCTACGTTGGAATTCCCGAACTGCGGAAAGCCTTTGCCGATTGGTATAAAAAATGGTTTGCGGTAGACTTGAATCCTGCAAACGAAATACAACCGCTTATTGGTTCAAAAGAAGGAATTTTGCATATTTCGCTTGCATTTTTGAATCCGGGCGATGGTGTGTTGGTTCCCAATCCCGGTTACCCAACTTATTCTTCGGTGAGCAATCTGGTTCAGGCAAAAGTTATAAGTTACGATTTGGACGAAAACAATAACTGGCAACCTGATTTCGATGCGCTTGAACAAATTGACCTGAGTAATGTTAAACTTATGTGGGTCAATTATCCGAATATGCCTACCGGTGCAAGTGCTACTCCTGAATTGTTTCAAAAATTGGTTGCTTTTGGCAAAAAACACGGCATTGTTATTTGCAACGATAATCCCTACAGTTTTATTCTGAACGAAAACCGATTAAGCATACTTCAAGTAGAAGGTGCCAAAGATTGTTGTATTGAGTTGAATTCGATGAGTAAATCGCACAATATGCCGGGTTGGCGTATGGGAATGTTGGCTTCTAACGCCGAATTTGTGCAATGGGTACTGAAAGTGAAAAGCAACATCGACAGCGGTCAATTTAAACCCATGCAGGTAGCTGCCATTGCAGCGTTGAATAATCCGGACGAATGGCACCGCGAAATGAATATCGAATTATATAAAAACCGTCGTCAATTAGCAGAAAAAATACTCAAAACATTAGATTGTACATTTGATAAAAGTCAGGTTGGAATGTTCCTTTGGGGGAAAATTCCTGATAAATATAAAGATAGTGGTGAATTGGCTGACAAAGTGCTGTACAACGCGAAAGTATTTATTACACCCGGATTTATTTTCGGGGATAAAGGGAATCGGTATATACGACTTTCGCTCTGTGCCAACGAGAAAATGTTGGGAGAAGCACTTGAGAGAATTAAGTTGATAAGTTGAATGGTTAATTAGTTAATTGCTTAATTAGTTGGTGAAATTTAAAAATTGTAAATAAATAAATAAATCGTAAATTAAGATATGGAACTAGAATCAATTTTATTACCCGGAGTCGACGGAAAGCGTCCGCTCGTAATTGCCGGGCCGTGTAGTGCGGAGACTGAAGAACAGGTTATGGAAACGGCACGTAGATTGGCTGCGCGTGGTATAAAGATTTTCCGTGCAGGAATCTGGAAACCACGAACTAAACCCGGAGGTTTCGAAGGAATTGGAGTGAAAGGACTTCCCTGGCTTAAACGTGTTCATAAGGAATTAGGTATGTATACGGCAGTGGAAGTAGCCACGCCCTATCACGTTCGTGAGGCGTTGGCACACGATGTAGATATTCTTTGGATTGGAGCACGCACTTCAGCCAATCCGTTTGCCGTTCAGGAAATTGCAGACGCATTGGAAGGTGTTGATATTCCTGTTTTTATAAAAAATCCGGTTAATCCCGATTTGGATTTGTGGATTGGAGCCATCGAGCGAATTCACAATGCAGGTATTCGTCGTATTGCCGCTATACATCGCGGTTTCAGTACATACGATAAAAAGATCTATCGCAATTTACCGCAATGGCATATTCCTATCGAACTTCACCGTCAGATACCTAATTTGCCGATAATTTGTGATCCAAGTCACATTGGCGGGAAACGGGAATTGATAGCACCGCTTTGTCAGCAAGCAATGGACCTGAATTTCGATGGTTTGATTATTGAATCGCATTGTAATCCGGACAAAGCATGGAGTGATGCTTTTCAACAAGTTACGCCCGAAGTACTTGATTTAATACTCAACTCTCTCGTCATAAGGGATATGACTCAATCGACAGAGAATTTAACTGATTTACGCCATCAGATTGATGAACTTGATAACAGTTTGCTCGAATTGCTTGCCCGTCGTATGCGTGTATCCGAAGAAATCGGAACTTACAAAAAAGAACACAATATGTCTATTTTACAGGAACAACGATACGATGAAATCTTGAGAAACCGAATAGGTCAGGCTGAACAAATGGGAATGGATGGAGAATTTATGAAAACAGTGTTAGTTGCCATTCACGAAGAATCAATACGTCATCAACAGGAAATAATGAAATGACCCCCAACCCCTCCCGTACACGGGATAAATTGCTGGGAATTTAAGAATAAGAAACTCCCATAAATCTACTTGATTTACGGGAGTTTTTTATAAGAAGTTTAAATCAAATTTCTTAGTCTTCTTTTACCTGTGGAGTAATCAATTTATACCCTTTACCATGGATATTGATAATGGCTACATTTTGATCATCTTTCAATAGTTTGCGCAATTTGGTGATATACACGTCCATGCTGCGGGCATTGAAGTAGTTATCATCCACCCAAATTGTTTTCAAGGCAAAATTACGTTCCAAAATGTTATTAGCATTTGCAGCCAATAAATTCAGCAATTCAGATTCTTTTGTGGTAAGTTTTTTAGATTCACCTTCAAAAATAAGCAGTTGTTTTTGAGCATCAAAAGTGAAACCACCGATTTGATAAATTACCACGTCTTTAGCACGTTTTCCTTTTACGCGACGCAAAATTGATTCAATGCGGTACAACAATTCTTCCATGCTGAATGGTTTGGACAAATAATCGTCGGCACCCAATTTGAATCCCTGCAAAATGTCTTCTTTCATTGATTTTGCGGTAAGGAAAACAATAGGCACTTCGGAATTCATAGACCGTATGTCGGCTGCCAAAGCAAATCCGTCTTTTTTAGGCATCATCACGTCCAATACGCACAAATCGTATTTGTTGCGTGAAAAAGCTTTGTAACCGGCTTCGCCATCGGGTTGCAAGTCTGCATCATACCCTTTGGTTTGCAAATACTCTCTGAGAAGCATGCCAAGATTTTCGTCATCTTCGCACAGCAAAATTTTTACTTTTTCGTCTGTCATAATCGTTAATTTTTTAAAGTTGGTATTGTAATAGTGAATTTGGTCCCAATTTTTAGTTCGCTTTCTACTTTAATGGTTCCTTTATGTTCGGTGATAATTTTTTTTACGTAAGCTAAGCCCAATCCAAAACCTTTTACATTGTGAAGGTTGCCGGTAGAAACCCGATAAAATTTATCGAAAATACGTTTCAAATCATCTTTGTTGATCCCTATGCCATTGTCTTCAATGCTGATAAGCAAATTATTTTTTTCATTCCATGTTTCAATCGTAAGCAATAATGGTTTGTCACTGTATTTAAGTGCATTATCCATTAAATTAAAAATCACGTTGGTAAAATGAACTTCATCAATCAAAGCAACATCATAAATTGCTTTAAGATTGGAAGTAATTTTTCCTCCTTTGCTGGTTACTTTAAGTGAGAAATTTGCGATTATATCTGAAATCAACGAATTAATTCTCATTTCATTCAGCTTTAAAATAGAATTATCTTTCTCAAAAATAGCCATTTGCAAAACTTTTTCAACCTGAAAACTCAACCGTTTTGTTTCGTCATGAATTACATTTGAAATATGTTTTAATGTTTCGGGAGTTTTGCCTACACCCTGATCTTGTAACATTTGCGAAGCTAACGAAATTGAAGAAATAGGTGTTTTAAACTCATGAGTCATATTGTTAACAAAGTCATTTTTCATGGTATTAAGTTGTTTCTGCCTAAAAATAATGATTAAGGCTACAATAAAAACTCCTAGAATAAGTGCAACCAGACCTATAGAAGGCAAAAGCAAATTCATCGAATTTAAAATATAATTTTGCTTTGTTGGGAAAATTACCTGCAAATATGCCATTTTGTTCGATTCTTCTAACGGGAAAAACCGTTGTATATAGATATTGTTTGTCGTATTTAAGTTGTTGTCATGTAAATCTTTATGACACTGAAATATAACCCTTCCTTGCTTGTCCACTATAGAATAAGTAAAGGGTAAATTTACGCCATTATTGACTAAAACTTTGTCAAGAATTCCGTTCAATTCTTCAAAGTTAATACGTTCACTAATGTCTTTTTCATCGATTTCTTTCATCCATCTGAAAACAGCCTGATCAAGAATGGTTTTAGAACGGGAAAAGTTTTGTTTAAACTTTTCTTGAAGATATCGTGATGTTTCTTCAATTGTAGCCTTACCATGACGTGTTGACAATCTGATAGTTGGTCGGTTTTTTTGTTCTGAAGTTAATTTCAGATTTTCTGCCATACTATCTATATTGTTTTTCATCCGGATATTTTGAGCTTCTAAACTCAAAACTTTATTCTTATTACCGTTATAATCAATTCCTTCGAGGGTTTGGCCCAAATATTCAAGGGCTTCATTTTCTTCCACAAGGCTTACAGTCTGAAATAAACTTCGCTGCACATTTTCATTGAATTGATTTTCAATCATTTCGGCATTTATGCGGACATAACGAGCTTGTAAAGCAATCAGCCCTACAAAAGTTAAAAGCATGAATATTATCAATAACCAAATAGTTGTTCTTTTCATAATCACGACAAACTTACAACAAAAAAACGAATCATGCATTATTATTTCATTAATAATTATAGATTATTTAGCAAATATAAACTATATTGTGAATTAATTTCATTAATATTTAGTTTAATATAGAAGAATAATTAACAACAGAGTCTTAAAAAGGTTAATTTATTCATTGAAAAAAGTTATAAATTCAGAATATTACGTTAAATTGGTTGTTTATGCGGAAAAATTAAAGTTTTAGTGTTAATATAAAAAACAGATACCTGAAAAGGAATTTGATTCGTTAGAATGACCATGCAATTTTTCAAAATGAGTTTGATAAATTATAAGAAAAACCTGAAACTACATTTTAGATTGTATAATGATGCAAAAAAGCCTATATTTGCATTTAAAATAATCGATAGAAAAAAGGGACAACTTCGATTCAACGCATACACAATCAACTTAAAAAAATGAATACATTATTAAAAACGAGTATTATGGCGATAGCCGTTGTAGCTGCTTCATCGTGCAGTAAAAAAGATGAAAGCCCGATAATAGGGAAACAACAACCAAAAATAGAAAATGGATGCATGACTCCCGAAGTGCTTTGGTCATTCGGACGTGTTGCCGGAGCTCAGGTTTCACCCGATGGGAGCAAAGTGCTGTACAGCGTTTCGTATTACAGTATTCCCGAAAACAAAGGTAATTCGGAGATTTTTGTAATGAATTCTGACGGTTCGGACAAAAAACAAATTACCAAAACTTCTACCCGCGAAGCTGCCGCCAAGTGGATGAAAGATAGCGAACATATCGCATTTTTATCATCTGAAACCGGAACTATGCAGCTGTGGATCATGAAATCTGATGGCAGCAACCGAAAACAAATTTCCAACCGTGAAGGCGGCATAAATGATTTCCTATTCTCACCGAACGAATCAAAACTGCTTTTCGTTGCAGATGTAAAATATGGCAAAACGACTGCGGATAAATATCCCGACCTGCCAAAAGCCAGCGGCATTATTGTCAATGATTTGATGTACAAACACTGGGACGAATGGGTGCAAACCGTTCCGCATCCTTTTGTGGCTGATTTTAAAGACAATAAAATTGAAAACGAAACCGATATTCTCAAAGGCGAACCTTTCGAAAGTCCGATGAAACCTTTTGGTGGTATAGAACAACTGGCATGGAGTCCGGATGGAAAAACGGTAGCCTACACTTGTCGCAAGAAAACGGGAAAAGAATATGCTCTTTCTACCAATTCGGATATATATTTCTACAACTTAGAAACGAAAAAGACTGAAAATAAGACACCTGGCATGATGGGTTATGACCAAAATCCTACTTTTTCGCCCGACGGCAAATGGTTGGCTTGGGAAAGTATGGAGCGCGACGGTTACGAAGCCGACAAAAACCGCCTGTTTCTCATGAATCTGCAAACCGGCGAAAAAACTGATTTATCTGCCAGTTTTGATCAAAATTCAACCGGTCTTACGTGGACTTCTGACAGCAAATCCATTTATTTAGTGAGTTGCTGGCATGCACTTACACAAATTTATCGTGCCGATATTGCAGATAAAAAGATTACTCAAATCACCAAAGGCGTTCAGGATTATTCTTTTGTTGCCGAAGCAAAAGACAAACTGATAGGAGTAAAACACTCCCTGAGCAAACCGGATGAAGTTTATTCAATTGACCCGAAAAACGGAACTGAAACCGAAGTTTCATTCGAAAACAAAGAAATTCTGGCACAGGTAGAAATGGGAAAAGTGGAAGAACGTTGGATAACGACCACCGACAACAAACAAATGTTAACTTGGGTAGTTTATCCGCCTAAATTCGACCCAACTAAAAAATATCCAACGTTGCTTTTCTGTGAAGGAGGACCACAAACAACTGTTAGTCAGTTCTGGTCGTACCGTTGGAATTTACAATTAATGGCCGCAAATGGCTATATTGTTGTAGCACCAAATCGTCGGGGACTTCCAGGTTTTGGCATGGAATGGCTGGAACAAATCAGCGGTGATTATGGCGGACAAAATATGAAAGATTATTTTTCGGCAATTGATGCGTTGGCTAAAGAACCCTATGTAAACAAAGATAAGTTGGGTTGTGTGGGAGCAAGTTACGGAGGTTTCTCCGTTTATTGGTTAGCAGGACATCACGAAAAGCGTTTCAAAGCATTTCTTGCCCACGATGGAATGTTCAACCTGCCACAACAATACTTAGAAACAGAAGAAATGTGGTTTGTAAACTGGGATTTAGGCGGTTCGTACTGGGATAAAGCAAATGCCATTGCTCAACGCTCGTATGCAAATTCTCCTCATTTATTTGTAGATAAATGGGATACACCGATTTTGGTAATTCATGGCGAAAAAGACTATCGCATTCTTGCTTCACAAGGCATGGCGGCTTTCAATGCAGCTGTTTTGAGGGGAGTTCCGGCCGAAATGCTGATTTTTCCGGATGAAAATCACTGGGTTCTGAAACCTCAAAATGGCATTTTGTGGCAACGAACTTTTTACGAATGGCTGGATAAGTGGCTGAAGTGATTTACAATTTATTGATTTATAATATTACTGAACTTTCGCAAACTTTATTATATTGCTTGCGAAAGTTCAGTCAATATGAAGATTATTTGATATTTAATTCATCAATCAATCTTTTTGCCTTGCCAACTTTATCCATCACGAACAGAATATAGCGAACGTCAACTGAAATAGTTCGTTGTAAATCGGGTTCGAAAACTATGTCACCACTCATGGCTTCCCAGTTTCCGTCGAAAGCAAGGCCAAGTAATTCGCCTTTGGAATTGAAAATCGGGCTGCCTGAATTTCCACCGGTAATGTCGTTGTTGCTAAGGAAAGCAATATGCATTTCGCCTGTTTTCTGGTCGAGATAAGCACCGTAATTATTCTCCTGAATGGCTTTTTTGAGTTTTTGAGGAACATTAAATTCCTCGTCACCAGGAATTTCTTTTTCCAGAATTCCCTTTGTTGTGGTATAATATTTATAATCTACAGCGTCTGCAGGTTTGTATCCGCCTACTTTTCCATAAGTCAGACGCATGGTCGAATTTGCATCCGGATACATTGGTTTTCCTGTTTCGGCAGCCATTGCTTTGATTCCGTTTTCGTAAAGCCTTTCGGTATCACGTATTTGTTCATTGGTTTTCGTATATTCGTCGCTATGGATATTTTCCATAGTTTTTCTGACTTCCCGTGCGAAGACAATAACCGGGTCTTTTGAAAAGTCAAGTTTCTTGCTCTTTATCGCTTTTGTGATTTTTTCTAACGTGCTGAAATCAGATTTCTCAAACACAAACTTTGCATATTTTACAAAATCGCCTTTGTATTTCTTTTGAATGACATTGTAAAATTCGGGTAAAGCATCTGCATCAACCGATTTTTTATATACATCCAACATGGCTGTCATAGTAGCTTGATCGACAGCAGGATAATAATCTTTATAGATTTCGGTGGTTTGAATCAACAAGGAGTCTTGAGACAGATTCTTTTTAATTAATTTTTCCACCTGAGTAGCAATACGTGGCATTTCAACCCCACTCTGAAGCGATTCCATTAGATAATTTATTGAGCGACTGTATGGATAGATTTTACCATAACCATCTTCAAGTGTTTTCAACACATTTTTATACTTTATCTGGCGTTCCGGCGAGGCATTTACCCAGGCAGCAAATTCTTTTTCCTGTTCTTGTTTTTGGGAAATTACTCCTAACTTGCCAATGGCTTTATTCATTCCAATGCTGTTTTTCCAGTAATTGGAACTGCGCGCAAACTTACTTGCATAAGCAATATTGATAGCTTCATCAGTACGCATAAACGAATGCCAAACGTCTTGTTTTACTCCACGAACATCAATACGTGCCTGATTTGAAGCTTTCATGCGGTTATTTACACCCCACGATGACAAATAGCGCGTTGTTGTCTCCGGATTTCCTAAAATCATGGTATAATCACCCGGTTGATAACCCTGAATTGAAATTGTTGCAAATCGTTTGGGAGAATAGGGGACATTATCTTTGGAGTATTTTGCCGGTTTGCCATCGGGTGCACAATAAACGCGAAAAACAGAGAAATCACCGGTATGACGCGGCCACATCCAATTGTCTGTATCGCCGCCAAATTTACCGATTGAAGTAGGAGGAGCAAAAGTAAAACGAATATCGCTGAATTCCTGATAAACAAATAAATAAAATTCGTTACCCGAATAGAAAGAACGTACTCTGGCTGAATAATCAGTCCCTTTTTGTGCTTCTTTTTGAATAACTTTCGAAATAGAATCAACTTTATCAGTACGTTTGCTTCCAAGCAAGGTGTCGGGCAATTGTGAAACAATGCGCTCGGTAACATCCTGAATTTTTACCAAAAAGCGTACAGTCAATCCAGCACACGGAATTTCGTCAGTTTGTTTTTCGGCAGTAAATCCAAACTTCAGGTAATTGTGTTCTATTGTACTTTGTTTTTGAATAGCATCGTAACCGCAATGGTGATTGGTGAAAACCAGTCCTTGATTCGAAACCATAACTCCGGTACACACATTTCCGAAAATAATAACTGCATCTTTTAGACTCACGTTTTTGTCGCTGTAAATGTCTTCGGCTGTAAGGGTTAATCCCAACCCGTTCATTTTTTGGATGTTTAATTTTTGAATTAAAGGCAGCATCCACATACCTTCGTCGGCTTTTAATCCGGCAAATAAGCTGAGTGAAAGCAAAAGAATCATTAGTTTTTTCATGAAAATGATAATTAAATAATTAGTTTAGAAAAAAGGTGTAAGAAAAAAGATGGATTTGTTTTTTGAAAAAAAAACAGGGCAAAAGTAAAAAATAAATTTAGGTTTTAGGATGTATTCTGAATTTTTGTGTTGAAGAATTTTAGAAAAAGACGTTTAAAGTGCATAAAAAAGATCTTTTTGACAGGCAATTAAACTTACGGACACAAATTTTACAGACCTTCTTAATTCACACGGGCAAGTTCCCAATTGGAAACTTGCTCGTGAAATAAGGATTTTATTTTTTCGTTGAATCTAACCTTTAAAACTCGTGTTACAAATAAAATTAGAAGAATGAATAAATAAGAGAAGCTGAAATGCCTCCAATTAAACTTGAAAGTTTATAATTATCTGAACTTTGAAAGTTGCACCCGATTCCAGCATTGCCTGATAACCGAAATTGTGGTGAAAAATAATAACTGGCATTCAAGTTAAATGATGTTGAAGATTGGAATGAATCTGGGCTTGTTGTAGAACCGATCATATCTTCATATGACATAAAATAAAAGAATTGAGTTAGACCAACCGAGTAATTTGTCCGGGTGTTTGGATAAAAACTAATATAATAACTACCTCGTAAATACGCATCATTATACGTGTATTTGCTATTTGTAGATGGGTAATTTGTTTCCGGTAAAGTTTTTTGGTCGAAGAGGGTCGAATTACAATTTAAAGTCACATTGGCTGAATGTTGCCAGTTTAAGCTTACCGGTTTTTCATAATTGTAGGTAATCGATAATACCTTTCTGAAATAATTGAAATAACCATGTGCCCAGGTCAATGAATCAGTACTGAGACTATTGTCTGAAGATAAAATTACAGCTGGAGATAAGTTGATGGCAAATTCATGACCCGACTTTCGGCTGTTTAAAGCTCCGTATTGCCAATAATCATACAAAGTTGTAAAATAAGTTGCATCTGATTTTGTGAGTAGATGGTTACTCACAAAAAATGAATCAACGGAAGTGATTTCATCTATCAAATGTAAGCGGGAATCGAGAAATCGCTTATTTTTTACCCGGGATATTTGTTGAGCAAACTGAAATACTTCATCGTCTGATAATTGACGCGTCAATATTCCTTTTTTTGATAATTCATCAAGTATATAAATGGCCTGACGTGCATCTTCGACCGATTCAATTCTACCAAAACCCAATCCAATTGAAGCGCCAAAACCTCCGTCGAAATTCTGGTTTCCGGCTTTAGTCTTGACGGAGTTGGTGGTAAAATGATTCATATTCCCGTCCTCTCCAATACTTCCATGTATTCCAAGCGATAAAAATTGTTTTTTGGGGTTGTAAAACCGGACATCGTAACCGATGTTTAAATTGTTTGTTGATTGTGTGGCAAGAAATGAATCATTACTTGGTTTATAATCCGAATTATTGAATTGTCCCTGAAGATTAAGATTAATATCTAACAAGGATACTTTTTTACGTGTGTTCTTATATGATTGAAATGATGATCCTAATACCCCATTTAAGTTGTTGGAGTTTTGTGTATTATTAGGAAGTGAATCTCTTTTGTATAATTGATTTGAAAAACCTCCAGCCGAGTTGAAGTTTAAATCCAGACTGTTACGCACAATATCAGGTGTGTAATACTTGCTGATATCGTATTTATACTCTTGGGCCGAAGTATTAAAAGATAATACTGCTAAGAAAAAACAAAAAATAAAACCGGTAATGAATGTCTTTTTCATGATACTTTAATTTTAAATTATGCTTCCTTAAATAACAAGAATCGTTCCGTTAAATTTAATAATGCTAACTTGATGAAACAATTGTAAATTATTAACTCTTTGGGTTTATCGTATAATTGATTTCTTTACAAGGTTTTGTCTTGCTTTTAATTCAATCGTTCGAATTTTATCTTTGTACAAATTATGGCCATTCATTTTTACAACATCGAGCGAAGCATCGGAATTTTCGTCCCAACGGCGGCAGAGGTATAGTGACTGATAAACACGTCCAATCTGGTACTCGCGACTAATTCGTAATCCCAACGCATAATCTTCACCATAACTGGTATTTGGGACTTTAATATCTCGAAGAACCGGCGTATAAAAAGCCCGTGGTGCACCCAGACCATTGATGCGTAATGCATTGTTTCTTCCGTTTTCTGCAGTCCATTCTTTGTGGTCAATTAATCCGGGTGGAATAGTTTCCATTTTGAAATTGGTCATGGTGTACGAACCGATGACCATAGCGCAGTTTTGTTCGTAAAAGGCATTGACTAAGGATTGTAGCGTATTTTCATTCTGGTAAACATCATCGCTGTCGAGTTGCACTGCAAATTTCCCGCAAGCGCTATGTTGTACGCCCTCGTTCCAGCAACCGCCAATGCCTAAATCCGTTCGTTCGGGGATTAGGTGAATAACCCGACTGTCTTTTTTGGCATATTTTTCAATCAGTTCTGAAGTCCCGTCGGTGGAGAAATTATCAATAATAATCAGATTAAATGCGAAAGTTGTTTTTTGAATCAATACTGATTTAATGGCAGCTTCCACTGTTCGTACCCGGTTTTTAATTGGAATTATCACCGAAGCTTCCAGCGGAAAATTACTTTCATTGAATGCGATTTTTTTGAAATCCGGAGCCAGATATGCACCGATTTTCTTTAAATGATCTGTACAAGCAGATTCCATTTCCAATTGTACAGAACGGTTTTTCGGATCCACGTAATCGAATTGCTTTTCACCACTTTTGCGTGTGTCGAACTCTACTTCGGAATATAGATATTCATTGATATGAACCAGCTCGGCTTGTTGGGAGACTTTCAGCCGGAGATTGTACAATCCGGCAAATTGATAGTTTTCGGTTGTCTCATCAACGGCTTCTTTCAAGAATTCAGTATTATAAAACAGCACTGAACCAAAGTTGAAATCGTCTCGCAGACTGCCTTCCTGATAATCGATTACCGGATGATTGGAACGAAGTCCGTCTTTTATTTCGTAATAATCGGAGTAAACTAGCCCTGCCTGAGTATCTTCGGCAATGAGGAAAAAACGTTCAAGGGCAAACTGCCCCAATTCGAGAGTAGTGTCTTTGGTATAAATAAGCGAATAAGCCGTGTCCGATTTTTCGGTTATTTTTTTTATGGTTTCGCTGCTTTGAATTGAATCGATTTCTATTGTTTGGCAACCGTCAATAGGAATATTACACTCTTTTTTTACAAGAAGATAAACGGCATTTACGAGCGGTGAGTGGATGATTTGTTGAATGGTTTTTTCGGTTTGAGCTGTATCGTTACAAGCTAAGAAACAATTGATTTTTTTCATGGGGATTATTATTTATTTTTCAGTTGTCAAAAATACGACTAAATTCCGAAATTTCAATTGGTATGTCAAAGATAGAATAATAAAAAAATATCCTATCTTTGTGTATTATTATGTTTTTTTTGATTTTTAAAATTAGAATTATGATATTAATTGCTGATAGTGGATCGACCAAAACGCATTGGTGTGTAGCAGATGGTCATTTTGTGGTAAAAGATGTTTTCACAAAAGGTATTAATCCGTTTTATCAGACCGAAGTAGAAATTTCGGATGAAATTGAATTCGGGTTATTACCCGAGTTGGATAAAATACGGGTAGATGCTGTGTTCTTTTATGGAGCCGGATGTTCTTTTCCCGAAAAGAAACAATTGGTAAAACAGGCTTTGGCAGCACACTTTCCGGATTCCTCAATTGAAATTGAAAGTGATTTGGTGGGAGCTGCACGTTCATTGTTTCAGCACGAAAAAGGAATTGCGTGCATCCTCGGAACCGGTTCTAATTCTTGTCTGTATGATGGGGAAAAAATTGTTGAAAATGTATTACCACTTGGTTTTATACTCGGCGATGAAGGCAGTGGAGCCGTATTGGGAAAACTTTTTGTGGCTGATTGCATGAAAAATCAACTTCCTGTAGAATTAAAAGAAAAGTTCTTGAATCAGTATAAATTAACTCCGTCCATTATTCTCGAAAATGTATATAAAAAGCCTTTCCCCAATCGGTTTTTAGCGAAATTCACACCGTTTTTATTGGATCATATTGAAGAACCGACCATTTTTAATCTTGTTTTTGATAGTTTAGATGCATTTTTTGTTCGCAACGTGATGCAATATCCGTTGGAAGATAGGAAAGTCGGATTTATCGGCTCAATAGCTTATTATTTCCGTGATACACTCGAAATTGTAGCTTCAGAACGGGGAATTGTAATTTCCCAAATTATACAAAGTCCCATGGATGGATTAGTAAAATATCATTCAAAGTGAAGTACATCAATATTATATAGTTATAATAAAAATTAATACTATGGCATTTTTAAAAATCACAGAACAAAATTCGCTTCACGATAATTTAGATAAAAAATCTATCAATCAATTGCTCGTTGAAATGAATGAGGAAGACCAAAAAGTACCTTTGGCCGTAGCCAAAGTGCTTCCTGAAATTGAAAGGTTGATAGAAAAAATAGTTGAACGAATGAAACTCGGAGGTCGGATTTTTTATATGGGAGCCGGCACCAGTGGGCGATTGGGTGTGTTAGATGCTTCTGAAATTCCTCCAACTTTTGGAATGCCTTCACATTTAGTGGTTGGCTTGATTGCCGGTGGCGAGCGTGCATTACGCAATCCGGTTGAAAATGCAGAAGATGATATCAATAAAGGCTGGGAAGAATTGCAACAACATAATGTGAATCAGAATGATACAGTGATCGGAATTGCTGCCTCTGGAACAACTCCTTATGTGATTGGTGCATTAAGAAATGCCAGGGCAAAAGGAATCCTGACTGCATCGGTATCCTGTAATCCTGATTCACCGATTGCTCAAGAAGCTGAAATTAAAATTGAAGTAATTGTTGAACCTGAGTTCGTTACGGGAAGTACGCGTTTAAAATCAGGAACAGCGCAAAAGCTTGTTTTAAATATGATTACAACGATTACCATGATAAAATTAGGTAGGGTAAAAGGAAACAAAATGGTGAATATGCAACTAAGCAATGCAAAGTTGGTAGATCGGGGAACCAGAATGCTTGTTGAAGAGCTAGGATTGGAATACGAACAAGCAAAAAATATTTTATTAATTCACGGGTCGGTAAAAAAAGCTGTAGACGCTTATCGAAAGCAATAATTAAAAATTTCTTTATTTTATGTTTTTAAACATAAATGCAAATGGTTGTAAATTTATTTATTTTTCGCTATTTTGCACAATCGGAAAATTGTTCATATTTATTAGAATAATATACAAAATATAATTTACAAACGAATAAATCAATTTTATGAAAAGAATCTTTCTTTTATTTGTAAGTTTCATGTGCTTGTTGCAATTCGGTTTTAGTCAGAAAGTTACAATAACCGGAAATGTAACAACCAAAGAGGATGGCATACCCGTGATTGGTGCTTCTGTGATGGAAAAAGGAACTACAAACGGAACCGTAACAAATTTTGAGGGAGCTTATTCTATTTCGGTCTCAACTAATTCAGTACTAGTTTTTAGCTATATTGGAACAGAAAAAGTGGAAAAAAAGACATCGGGATTTTCATTAATAAATGTTGTTTTACAATCAAGTTCGGTTGCAATTGATGAAGTTGTAGTGACAGCCATGGGCATTAAATCAGAAAAGAAAAAGCTGAATTTTGCTGTACAAAGTATAAACTCCGACTTAATTACAGAAAGTCATCCTGCAAATTTTGTGAATTCTTTGCAGGGTCAGGTTGCAGGCGTGAATGTTACTAATTCGGGTGGTTCGCCCAATGCAGGTTCTCAAATCATTATTCGAAGTATTTCGTCCATTAATAGTTCTCAAAATAATCAACCTTTATTTATACTCGATGGTATGGCACTTTCTGGTGGTGCAGCCGATATCAATCCAAATGATATTGAAAATATTACTGTTCTGAAAGGTGCTGCTGCATCTGCATTATATGGTCAGGAAGCTGCAAATGGGGCAATAATGATTACTACAAAACAGGGAAGTACCGGTAAATTATTAGTCACAGCAAATACCGGTTGGCAATGGGATAATGCCGTTCGAGTACCACAATTGCAATCCCTTTACGGTCCCGGAGCGTTGGGTTTTTATAAACCCGAAGCAAGTGGAGGTTACGGTGGATGGGGTCCTTTGTTAAATACTAATGAAACTATTTACGATAATATTGGTAACTTTTTTAAAACAGGCTTTTATCAAAAATACGATTTGAGTTTAACGGCCGGAAGTGAGAAATTTCAGGCTTATGCCTCAGCCAATTATTCGAGCAACGAAGGAATAGTTCCGAATGATTATTTGAAAAAAGCAGGAGTAATGGTGAAAGGAAGTTATCAAATCAGCGAGCAACTTTCGGTAACCATGATGGCAAATGTGGTTAATAATACCTCTCGTGGAGCAAGTGGAGTAAGTACAGCATATTCATGGCCCATTAATGACGATATAACAAATTATAAAAATATTGATGGAACACCCCGATTCCGCTATTTAAGTGAAAAAGACAAAGCAAGCTCTCCGATAAGTCCTTTGTGGAGCAGATACATGGATTCTGGAGTGAATTCATCAACCCGTAATATTTTACAAGGATCCATCACATATAAAGCGTTTAAAAATTTTGATTTAACCGGACGTTTAAGTTTAGATCAGAATAATTATTCCTACGACGGATACGCTGTACCTCGTTTTGATGACTCGGTAGTTTTACCTGAATTGGATACTTCTTCACCAACTTACCAAGCTGATTTGGCAGCTCAATACTTATCACCTTATTTAACTCAAAAACAATTGGATAATCTTGATAAAAATCTGCTCGGAAATTATGCTTATTCACAAAGTTCGAGCAAATTATTGAATGCTTCTGCCATTGCGACCTATAAATTTGACGTCTCAAAAGATTTGAATGTAGAATTGCTTGCCGGGACTGAAATTAAAACCAGAAATGCAACATCCTCTTCGTTAAGTGGCAGAGATTTTATTGTTCCGGGAATTTACAGCATTTCAAATGTGAGTGAAATTTTAGGTGTAAATGATGTTGCATTAAATCACTCAGAGCGCAGAAATGCAGGAGTTTTTGGAGAACTAAGGGCTGATTATAAAGGAATCGCTAACCTGAGTGTAACTTCACGCTGGGATTGGTCATCGACATTGGCATTGGAATACAGTCCATATTATTACCCTTCCGTAACAGGAGGTGTAATTTTTTCGGAATTATTTGATATTAAAAATGATTGGTTTTCTTATGGTAAATTACGTGGAAACTGGGCAAAAGTTGGAAAAGATGCTCCTTCACCTTATTTGTTCGATAGAAAATACACACAATATCCGACTTTACCCGATGGTGGTTATGGAGTTGATCCTTCTATGTCTGTTGCCAGCCTTTTGATTCCAGAAATGTCTTCTTCGTGGGAAATAGGATTAGAAACACGATTTTTCGACAATAAAACGCATTTAGATGTTGCCTATTATTCTACAGGCGTTGATAATCAGATTGTAACGGTACGTGTTTCACCGGCTTCCGGTTATATTTTACAAACCCGAAACGAAGGAAGTATCGAAAATCATGGATTAGAAATTACGTTGGATCAGAATATCTATAAAAACAAAGATTTTTCCTGGACAGCTGCTGTGAACTTCAGTTTAAATAGAGGAGTTGTTGTTAGTTTACCCGAAGATATTGTTGAAATTCAGGGAACTCAATACGGAGATATTTTTCCGACATCGTATTTACATGGTTCAACAACGGCTATTTCCGGTAAAGATTATTTGAGAACAGAAGATGGAAAAGTGATTTGCTCACCTGATGGTTTACCTAAAATTAATCCAACAAAAAGTGTAGTGATTGGTAATCGTGAGCCAGGTTTTTTATTAGGATTGTCAACGAAATTACAATATAAAGGATTTTCGTTAGGGATGTTATTTGATGGACGTAATGGTGGCGATGTGGTCAATGTTACCGGTCGTGGTTTGTGGTCGAACGGTCAAAATAAATCGCTGGAATTTTACCGTGGACGACAAGTAGTATGGGACGGTGTGGTTGAACAAGCTGATGGAACTTATATTAAAAACACAACACCGATTGTGCTGGATTATCAAACCATTACAAATTATTATACAGCTGTAAGTTCAAATTTTATTGAGGATGGCTCTTATATTCGATTGAGTTATCTGACGTTAGGATATGATTTTTCTAAATTAATTAAGAAAAACAGTCAAATTAAAAGTTTAAAATGTTCATTAACCGGAACTAATTTATTTCTGTTGACAAAATATACCGGAACTGATCCGCAACTTAATGCAAGTCCAACAAGTGGTGGCACCGGTTCGATGGGGATTGATAATTATGCTGTACCCAACACAAGAGGAATAAATTTTACAATTAATGCCAACTTCTAAAAATAATAAGAACAATGGACTCAATGAAAAAATTTAGAAATTATACGATAACATTATTCTTGGTTGCAATAGTTTTATTGTTTAGCGGTTGTCAGGATTGGTTGGATGTGAATACCAGCAAAGATACACCAACATCTGTACCTGCCGATCAAACGTTATCTCTGGTAGTATTTTATGCTTCTCAGATATGTTATGATCATGCTGAATATGGCATTTATTTGTCGCAGGCATTAACAACCGGTGGTCGTAGCCAAACCGGTTCTTATGCCTATAAAAGTGGTTGGGAATTTTTATCTATGAATCGTCATCCTCAATGGCGTCGTCATTTTTACGATATTGGAGTGAATGTGAACGGAATGATAGCTGAAGCAGAAAAAATAAATTCTAAAAACTTTATCCTTATCGGTCGCACTATTCAATTGCAATCTACTTTACTTACAACCGATGCTTTTGGAGATATGCCTCTATCTCAGGTTTATAAATCCAATTCCCCAGCCTACGATACACAAGCGTCAATTTATGAGTGGATGTTGAAAGAAGCCGATGATTTGATAGCTTTATACAACGATGACGCCTGGATAAATAATCCAACAAATAAAACAATAACCCAAAAAATGGATCGAATTTTTGCAGGTGATTTGGGTAAATGGCGAGCTTATACAAAGGCGCTTAAAGCAAGAATCTTATTGCGTAAGTTACCCAACTGGGACAATACGCCGGAAAATTGTGATAAAATTATAGCCGCGGTTGACGATGCATTAAATGATCCTTCGTATGCTGATGCCATTTACAAATACGATGGTGGTTCAACTGAAAAAAATTGTCCGTGGGGTCCGGCACAACCAAGTCTGAATTTAGGGTGGACACAAGGACGTGCTAATTTACTTACTGATGCTGTTCCTTCCAGATTTCTGACTTTTGCTTTGTTTGGAAGTTATGCAACCTTTGCACAATCAAGAGGATATGCTTTAGATCCGCGTGCCGAACAATTAATGACTCCACGAATAGATGCCGGAAGTGTTAAAACATTGCGTTATTTAGATAATAATATTGGGATGGCTACATCAATGAAGATAACCTATTATCCTGACTTGTTCGCTGCCGAAGGAGGAAATCCATATAGCAGAAACAATGGATATATTTTACTGATGTCACAGGAAGAATTGTTATTTATGAAAGCAGAAGCTCAGTATTGGAAAGGAGATAAAACTTCTTCCTATAACACGACAGTAGATGCAGTAAAAATTAATATGGCAAGGGTAGGAGTAACAACTGATAATGCTAATAAATTGGCTTATTATAACCGTTTCTTTCAAATTCGCTTACCGGGTGAAACATTATTCACTATATCCGATTTGATGCAACAAAAATACGTTGCCATGTACATGCAACCCGAATTATGGAATGACGTTCGACGTTATAATTATAGTAGTAAAACAAATGGTATTGCTTACGATGGTCAGTTCGTTTATACAGTTAAGACATGTCATGATGGATCGAGAAATGTAAATCCATCAAATTTTTCTGTGGAATTCTCGCTTACACGTCCATATAATTTGTATGATGCATATTGGAATACACCAGAATCATTTGGAGAAAATGCGAAATTCTCTCCCAATGCATGGATTAACCGTTTGAACTATGATCCCGAAACAGAGGATAAATACAACCGAACTGAATTGGAACGGTTGGGAGCTTACAAAAATCCCGAATGGTTGAAAAAACGTATGATTTGGGCTTATAAAAATAATTCGTTCGTTACAAGTGCAGACGCCACAGAATGGAAATAAAAGAACAATGAAAAAATAAGAAATATATATGAAAAAGATTAAAATCGTTGCAGTCATTTTAATGTCCATGTTGTTTTTTACAGCATGCGATATCCATGATACTTTAGATCAAGATGTTATTGTTGGGAATATGGCTCCGCAGGTTTACTGGGAAGTTGCCAGTAGTACAGTTACTGCAGGAAGCAATGTTCCTTTTACAGCGCAATACTATTCAACAAGTGAAGCCGCTATTGATCATTTGGAAGTTTGGTACAACGTAGATGAACAGGAAGCCAAAACGGTAAATTGTCCGTGGACAACCTCATTGGTATTTAATTTTACCTCTACTACTTCCGTTGAAAAAAGAATTTCTCAGAAAATCAGTGAATATCCACATATAGAAACGAACTGGTCTAAAGCATTAAGTGCCTATACTTTTACCGCCACATTTCCAACCAGTAATACATTGGCTTCTATTTCGTGGATAAAACCTACAACGTTTGATTCAACGAAGATGGTAAGTTATTTTGGTGCAGAATTTATGCAACATTTTAAGGACAGTCTTTATTCAAAGATGCAAGCCGTTGATTTCCAAAAGATGTATCAGGGACTTAATTTAGTGACTAATTTTAAAATTTATTTAGATTCTACATTTAATAATAATACGGGTAAGTATGATTACCATTTTCCTATTGATGCTCAGGGTAATATGCCAGTTCCTGCAGCAATAAGAGCTATTTATCAGACGATACCTTTTGCCGATTTAATTTTTAATACCTCTAACGCAAATTACGAAGTTGAATTTACAAGATCCTACTCGATAAATGCGAATTTGGAAACCATTGATACTAAAGGTGTGAATGGAAGTGCCATTAAAACAACTATTACACTAAATTAAAAGCATATTATTATGAATACAATACAAAAAATAAAATACCTCGGTGTTGCATTTGTCGTCAGTCTTTTTTCATTTAGTTGTATAGACGAACTTCCGCTTGTCGAAAATTTGCCAAATCCGGATGTGGCTTTTACTTACTCAGTCATTGACAATACATATCAAATTGATTATTATGTTGGTGCAACAGTTCAATTTGTCAGTAAATCAGCAGCTCAGGGAACATGTAGTTGGGATTTTGGTGATGGAACAACTGCTGCCGGCACTACTGTTACTCACAAATACGCTGTTGCAGGTACCTACGCAGTTAAATTAACAGTTGAAGGTTCTGGTTCATTGACTCAAACAATCTTAATCAGTGACATTCGACCAATTATGAAATTAAACCCAATAGAAGGCGGTTTATGCGAAGTCTTGTCAACTTATGTGAGTTTTAATGTAGAGTTACCGAATCCAGAGGCGCTTACAGAAGAATATACCTGGACATTCCCGGCAGGAACCTTAAATGAATCGGGTGCTGCAAAAGAATCGTTTATTGGTAAAGATCCGGGTAGAATTAAATTTTCGAATGTAGGTTCACAAACGGTAAGGTTGAAAGTTAAATTAGGTGAGCGTTTGTTGGAAGAAAGTAATTTGAACGTTCAGGTAGCCTATAATTCAGCGGTTCCAACTCTTTATTTTGCAGTTAAAACTGGAAATATAATGGCTTTGAAACTGGTTGGGACAGCACCTGCAGGTATGCAAATCAATCCATTTGATTTAGGAGTAAAATCAGGACAGCATCCACTTAATATTTTGTTTAACGATACTTCATTATATGTGTTAGATTGTGGAAAACAATTTACTTATGTGAATGATGTAGACGAAAATTTAGGAGATGGACGAATAACTGTGGTTTCGAAAAGCGGAAGTAAGGTTGAGACAATGTTAACAAATACAACTCAAGCGTTTGGTGATCCATTTTACGGTTATATTGAAGGAACAAAACTTTTTTTCGCTGACCGCAATACAGGTATTACAACCATTAATCTCAATGAACGAAATCGTTCACTTATCTTCACCGGATATTCTACAACACATTATCGTCCAGATTTTCCATATTATGTTCAAAACACAACACTTGGCTATTACGGTCAGGGCATAAGTTTTGGTGCAATAAATGCAGGATTCGGGAAAATTAATGGAGTTTGGTATTGGTGTAAAACATTTAGTGGTAATGGAATTTTCCGATTTACCGATGCTGATATACTTCCTGCGCCGATTACCGGAAATGGAGTTTTACCCGCATCAGGAGTGGCTTTGGATGGGATGTCTCCTAAATCGTTTGTTTGGGATACTAAAAATCAGGTTTTATATTTCAGTATTTACGATACAGGTTATGAAGGTATTTATCGATGTACTTTAGCTCAATTAAATAATATTAAATCTCGTACAGACCTAGCTCCTTTTAAATTAACTCTGGCAAACGGAAAAACAGTAACTCCAATAACAGAAGTAGGAAAAGGAGAAGGTTCAGCAGGTGAATTTATTGGAATTTGTCAATTAGCACTTGATGAAAACGATGGTTCGGTATATTTCGGTTTGCGTTCGGCCGATGCAACTGTAAAATCAGGATTGATGCGCTATAATCCGGCTTCTGGGAAAATTGAATATGTTATTCAAGGGGTGGAAGTGTATGGAGTAGCCGTAAATAAAGCAAAAGCGAAATTATTTTAAAGAGACCTCTAACCTCGTTCGACTGAGCTCACGCCGAAGCCTAAAGGGGAAAAGAAATTAGTATTGAATACTGCAAGCATAAATATGAATAAAGATAAATACATAAGAGACGAAGGTATTCTTAACTCTCCTTTAAGGGTTGGAGGTTTGTTATTATTACTGTTTTTTGCCATCCAGTTTATTTCTGCTCAATCGCCTAAACGTGAAATGCGTGCAACATGGCTTACTACTGTTTGGCGGTTGGATTGGCCAACAGTGACTGTTCCTAAAGCTACAGGAACAAACGATGCAGCCCGACAAGCAGCTATATTGCAACAAAAAAACGAGTTGATATCCATTTTAAATTCATTGAAAACGGCAAACATGAATGCCGTGTTTTTTCAGGTGAGAAGTATGTGTGATGCTATGTATCAATCGTCCTACGAACCATGGAGTCAATGGATTTCAAGTGAACGTGGAGCTGATCCGGGTTACGACCCCTTGGCTTTTGCTATCGAAGAAGCACATAAACGAGGTATAGAATTGCATGCCTGGTTAAATCCATATCGTTATTCTACGTCTTCGACAACACATGGAGAACTGTCTACCGATTATTTCAACACACATCCCGATTGGTTGCTAGCGTATGATAGTTATACGAAAATTTTGAATCCAGGGATTCCCGATGTTGTGAAGCAAATTAAAAAAGTTGTAGGTGAAATAGCCACTAATTATGATATAGATGGAATTGTTTTCGACGATTATTTTTATGCTTATGGTGGAACAAGCAATACCTTGGATGCAGCAGCACAATCACTTTATAAACCTGCTGATAAAAATATCGGTGATTGGCGGCGCGAAAATGTAAACAAAATGATTGCAGCAGTTTACGATACAATTCAAACGGTGAAACCTTATATTACTTTTGGAGTTTCGCCTTTCGGAACCTGGACTACCGATCAGACTGTGGCTGCACAACGTGGTATTTTATTGCCTACCGGAGTTGGTACTACAGGGAATATGTATGCTGAGATTTATTGCGATCCTATGGCTTGGCTCGAACAAGGTACGGTCGATTATGTTTCTCCACAACTTTACTGGACAACTTACAGCGCATATCCTTATGGTCAATTAGCTCTCTGGTGGTCGAATATTTCCAACCGGTTTGGGAAACATTTTTATTCCAGTCATTCGCTTTCATCTCTGGCATCGGCAGCTCCTGCTGCTTCACACATCATTAATTTACAAAACGAAAATATAAATACGCGTTCACTTTCTACACTTGAACTTCAGGCTGTGAATCGTAAATCAATTTCAATAAGTATGCGTGCACCGGCAGAAACAAATTTTGCTCCTTCCGAAATCGGCTTGCAAGTCGGATTTAACCGAACAAGTGATATAAATGATGCTCCGGGAAGTGTGTTTTATGCTACCGATCAAACTGTCAATACGAGTGGTTTTTTGACTTACCTGAATCAAAATGTATTTACACAACCCGCTTTATGTCCGGCTATTGGTTGGAAAGCAGCTGATAATCAAACATTGGCTGAAAATATAAGTTTGTCCGGGCAAATTTTAACCTGGACTTATTCAGGAACAAATATGCAGTATGCAGTTTATGCTATTCCCAATGCAAACAGAAACGATGCAGCGGTTTTTTCTTCTTCAAAATATCTGTTGGGATTGTCGTACAACAATCAGTATGAATTACCCGCAAGTGTTAGTTCAACAACTCATAAAATTGCAGTTTCAATTGTCGACAGGTTTGGAAACGAATTTTCGCCCCGCATTCTCAATGAAAGTCTTGCAACATCAGCTGCAGCTGAATTAGTTTATCCGGCTGATAATACAACAACTTTACTTCCTTGCGTCTTTAAATGGAACAGCATTGAAGGAGCAGATTCTTATGTATGGCAATTGGCACGTGATGCACAATTTACCGATTTGGTTTGTTCGCGCGAAACCACCGGAACGCAATTTTTCTCCGGTTTGCAAACTAACCTGAAAGATAATACGGATTACTTTTGGAGAGTAAGAACCCGAAAAGCAAATGCAGCAGATACATGGTCACTGGCAAGAAAATTTACCAGTAACAAATTTGGTATCAATTACCCGGCAAACGGAAGCAGTAATGTGGCTTTAGCTCCGGTGTTTGAATGGGATAATGTTAGCCAAACAGCCACCTATACCCTGGAAATAGCTACCAGTGTGGATTTTAGTGCAGCCAAACGAGTATTTTTGAATACTTTACAAACTCCAAATTTGACTTTACCTTCGGGAACTTTAATGCCAAGTACCATCTATTATGCTCGGATAAGTGTAACCGACGGTCTTGTAAAAGCTACTTCCGAAACGGTTTTATTTACAACGTTGGATGTTCCGATTACAGTTCCTCAAATAATAAATCCAACAACAGGAAGTACAATTTTCGGAACAGCTATCCAGGTTTGTTGGAACGAACAAGTTTCAAAAGGGTTTAGAGCAGAATTGTCGAAAGACGCAACTTTTCCTCCAAGAGCAACAACTGTAAAATCGGTTGATGCATCGACATATTGTGCTTTATACGAAAATTTGACGGCAGCAACTTATTACCTACGTGTAAAAGCTGCAACAAACGATGGTCTTACAAATCCTTCCGAAACCGTATCTATTATATTAAATGATAATTCTGGTATTGATCAAGTTGGAGATAAACAATTAAAATGTTTCGTTCGATCGACTGGAAGTGAGAAAAAGAAACTTGTTATTCAGTCAAATTCGACATTTACAGCTACAATTCGACTATTCTCGATTACCGGAGTAGAAAAAACACAACTTATAACTGAGATTAAAGCTGGCGATAACGTGATAGATTTAAATATTGAAAATCTTCCACAAGGTGTTTACCCTGTATTAATTCAATCAAAAGCAGAAAAGTCAGCTTTTAAAATTATATTGTAAACTGCATCAAATAAACATATTATATTTATATTTTCAAAAAAGTAATTCTCAATTTTAAAACAATTAAAAAGTAAACATTATGAAAAAACAAGTACTTTTCGGAATTGCACTCGTATGCAGCGCTTTCCTGACAAACCTAATGGCTGCAAATCCATTAGTAGATCCTGCAACTTATGTTCCAAGAGGAACAAACGGTGAATTAACTCTTCAGAGTAAATGGCTTTATTCTAACGTATTGAATAATTACAATCTAGTCGCTGATTTGATTGGAACTTCAGGGACAGTTCGTGGAATGGCTGCTAAAGATGGTAAAATGTATTTTGCCAGCAGAAATTCAGGTAATCAAATTCTGGTTGTAAATGGTACGACAGGTGCTAAAGAGACAGCTATAAATTTGGCAAGCAATGTTTTTACATATCAAGGCAGAAATAAAGCAAATACACTTGATAGTACCTATTTGGCAGGTTTTCCTTGTAATGACATTAAAATTGATGGTGCCGGAAACGTATTGGTGGCAAACATGCCAACTTCAAATGCCGGTCGCTACCAAATTTGGAAAATTAATTTAACAACCGGAGCCGGTACTCTTGTTATTGATCAGGCTAATTTGGCTACATTGTTTCCAGCAGCATCAACCATGCGTTTTGATGCATTTGGTGTTTGGGGTGATGTAAATGGCAATGGAGTAATTATGGGAGCTAATGCTTCTGTAACTGCTATGGAAGCTTATAAATGGACTATCACCAATGGCGTTGTAGGTACTCCAACGTTAATTGAATTGGATCCTACTCCTTCATACTATTTATCTGCAACGCCTCTAGTACCTATGGCAAATCTCGGTTCTGCACCTCAGGTTTTTCCTCTTGATGAAAATCTTTTCTATTTAGATGGAAATTTAACCTACCCAACATTAATGGATGGAAATGGTAACGTAATTGACGGTTTCTATAATAATCCAAATGCATTAAAAGATTTAGTTACAGTACCCGGTACTACATTGACAATGAACCAGGGACATAATGGAGTTACTGAATTTCAGGTCGGCGATAATTATTTTCTTTTAATGGCTGCCACCAATACAGCTGGTGCGCCGCCTTCAACTTTCCGTTTATTCAAGTTTGCTGATTCCAGCAAAGCATTTTCAGGTTTGACTTGTTTGTGGACATTCCCTCAGGCTGGTATGGGAGGTGCATCAAATGCTTATCGTACAGCTATGCCTAGTGTAGAAGTAAGTGGTAATGTAGCCAGTATCTATGTGTATACCGGTGAAAACGGATATGGAAAGTATCAAATGACGCTTGCACAAACAGGTGTTTCTGAACTTCAAGTGTCGAATGTAACAATTTCAATGAGTGGAAAACAAATCCGTTTGTCAGAAGAAGTCACTTTGGCTGAAATTTATACCATAACCGGTCAAAAAATCTCCAGTGAAAAAAATATTTCAGCTTTGAATGCTCCAGTTGCAAACGGAGTTTATATTGTAACTCTTGTTGACAAAACAGGCGCTAAGAAAATTCAAAAAGTTGCTGTAAACTAATTGATTTTTTTTATTCACTTTAATAAAAAGAGGTGGTGTCACACCACCTCTTTTAGTTACCCCTAACCCCTAAAGGGGAATTTGATTACAACAGTCTCTATAAAAAATAATATATTATGAAAAGAAATGAAACAGAAATACAAGTTGAAAGGTTCAATAACTCCCTTTTAGTTGCTCTGTATAACAAACAAAATAAAAGTAACTCAGTCCCCCTTCAGGGGTTAGGGGTTCTTCTCTTTCTCCTTATTTTATTCTTTTCTTACTCTTTTGCAGGTAATATAGTAGTTGGAACAAAAACCTATCCGGTTGATACTCTGGCACACTTCAAAATAGGTCCCGGAAGTTATTACACGGCATTGAATTTAATAGATGCCACAAAACCACTTCGGGTATTTTTCTTAGAAGTGGATGCCACAAATCCATATATAAGTTTTAAAAGTGTATTAGGTAAAGATTCGACGGTAACCTGCGAACGTCCTTCAGATATGGCAAAACGAAAAACCAAAGCAGGAGCTATGTACTTTGGAGGAACGAATGGTGATTTTTTTTCCACAACAGCTCCAGTAGGAATTCCAGTGGCTGGTAGTATGGTAGAAGGAGAAATCGGTAGAATACCGAATACACGTCCTGATATAGCTTTCGACAGAAATATAGCTCCCTTTATAGGTACGAAAGTATATGCCGGAAATGTAAGCATAGGCGGAAATACTTTTTCCATTGCCAATATCAACACCACTCGAAGTACCAATCAACTAATACTTTATAATAGTCTGAATGGCAAATTTACACATACAAATTCTTTTGGTACCGAAGTGCTTGTTCAGCTAATTGACCCTAAATGGGATGTAAATAAAACATTGAAGGCTAAAGTTATCTCAGTTGTTTCAGGAGTCGGAAATATGGCTATTCCGCAGGGAAGTGCTGTATTGTCAGGTCATGGTACTGCCCAAACTTATTTAAATACATTGAACGTTAATGATGAGATAGATATTAATTTGGGAATTACAATAGGTGGAAGCGAAAAACCATCTTTGACCGATATGGTTGGTGGCGATCGACCCATACTTCAGGATGGTCTGGTGACCGATAATGATTGGGTTGAATTGAATCCTCGTACAGCCATGGGATTTTCTGCAGATAAAAGCAAAATCTATTTTTGTGTTGTTGATGGTCGTTCACTGTTGTCGATTGGTGTAGGGACAAAACAATTAGCTGATATAATGAAAAGCGCCGGTGCTTATACGGCTATCAATTTAGATGGCGGAGGTTCGAGCTGTATGTATGTGAAGGAATTTAATGTTATGAATGTTGGAAGTGATGGAGTGGAACGCGCTGTTGGTAACGGAATTTTTGCTGTTTCGTCCGCACCTACCGATGCTGCTATCAGTGAAATTTCTTCCTATGAAAAAACAATTGAATTACCCCGATATGGTGTGTTTAAACCTCAATTTCTAGGTTATAATCAATATGGGACATTACTGAATACCAATGTGCAGGGTGTAACATTAACCTGTCCTCCTGAAGTTGGTTATATTAATGGCAACGGACAACTAGTTGCTTCCGGCACACAAAACGGAGTCTTGACGGCAACCTTTAATGGAATTCAAACCAAAGTGAATATTGTTTTACGTGACGAAGCTGAAATTGCCATTCGGCTGGATTCTGTGCTGATTGACAATCGATTTGAATATCCAATTGAAGTCCAAAGTGTAATCGGACAAAATACCATGCAAGTTCTTCCTTCTGCTTTGACCTGGACAGTTTTACAACCTGAAATATGCTCGGTAGTAAATGGGAATCTAATAGGTATGAAAAACGGAACAAGTCTGGTAATCGGTAATTTGGGTTCTTTTAAAGACACTTTATTAGTTCGTGTTGAAATTCCAACAGCCCCTCGAATGGTACAGGATGATTTTAGTAATATAGCATCATGGACTATGACTTCGCCGTCTTCAACCTGGAATGCAACAATGACTTCAGAGGTTTTACCTGTCGGCTGGACGCATGGAACAGCTATCCGGTATGTATATAAATCTGCCCGGGCGCCTTCCATCAAGATGGCAAAAGTTATGAGATTATATAGTTTGCCCGATACAATTAAGTTTGTTATAAATCCGGGCGATGTTGATATTAATAAATTGATTCTGGGTTTTCATATTAATAATCAAACCCAGTCTTTAACTTCAAATTTCACAGTTGTTCCTAAAAATACAGACTCGGAATTTAGTATCCCAACTTCAAGTATTGTTTCAACTGTCAGTGATATTGCTTCATACCCTGTCTGGTTCGACTATTTTTCAATCTATATTAATACTGCCACTCAATTTGCCGATGCAACTTACAACATCTATTTGAAAGAAATAGCTTTGTGTTATAAAAATATTGTTTTAGGCTTGACTAATCCCGAATTACTTTCGAATTTAAGAGTTTATCCCAATCCTGTTTTTGGAAATGAATTAAGTATAGCTTTAAAAAATATTTCTTTGGAACCAATTCGGATTCAACTATATAATGTTGTCGGGCAATTAATTCGCTCAGAAAATTTAGGAATTCAGCTAACCAGAGAGGTTAATTTTCCGGTGAACCAACTTCAATCCGGCACTTACTTTTTAAGTATTTATCAGGGCAAGAAAGTTGATACGATAAAATTTATTAAACGTTAATTGTGAAATTTCTTATTGGGGAAAATATAACTTAAAATTTATATACCGGTTTTGTAATGCAAAATCCAAAATAATTTATACTTTTACTCCCTGAATTCTCAATTTTTATTCATTAAATTTACATTATTATGAAAAAATTTCTACTTTTATTTGCAATTTCAGGACAATTCATTTTTGCCCAACAAATTCAGATACAGTCAATTGATCAGTTGAAGAACACGGAGTCGAGTGGATTGTTTCATCCAACTTTCAGTCCAACGGGCGATTACCTTTTGGCTACAACTGAGAACTATGCAGGATTAAAATTGTACTCGTTTACCGACAAAACCATTAAAACACTCACATCCGATCCCGGTGCCGGTTACGGTGTTCAGATTAGCGACGATGGGAACAACATAGTTTATAAAAAGAATGAATTTGTAAAAAACCTGAAACACACTTCGCTTATCTCCTATTCCCGCTCAAACGGAAAACAGATTCAGTTGGTTTCACCTACAAGAGAACTTATTACTCCAAGATTTGCAGCAAATAAGCCTCAATATGTTGTGGGCAGAAAACTTGTAAGGAACAATATAACAACAACTGAATCAACGCCCGTTATTTGTATTGAAAACCAGAAGATGGTTATGTACAGCGGAAATAGTCGTAAAGTTCTGACTCCAAATGGCGAACAAGCCAGTTATATCTGGCCATCTATTTCGCCCGATAAAAAAAATATCGCCTATGCAGTTGCCGGCAAAGGTACTTTTGTTTGTCGGATGGATGGTTCAAACGTAAAATCACTTGGGAAATTAAATGCACCGGTTTGGTTGAACAGCAAATGGTTGGTTGGCATGGACGATAAAGATGACGGTCAAAAAATGCTTTCTTCTAGTTTAATTGCACTGACAATCGATGGAAAAACCAGACAAACTCTTTCAACCCCAACAGGAAAAATGGCTATGTATCCTGCAACTTCGGCCGATGGATCGCGTATTGCATTCAATACTGAAAATGGAGAACTTTATTTAATGAATATTCAAATTAAGTAAAGGGAGGAAATTAATATGAAAAGATTTTTTGGTATTATACTTGCCTCCTTTGTCCTGATTTCAGTTTATGCTGTGGATTTCACCGGCATAAAAATATATATTAATCCTGGACATGGCGGTTATGATGCAAACGACCGTAATGTCGTGACAATTCCTTATGCTTTAGGCGATACGTTGGGATTCTGGGAATCGTACAGTAATTTACAAAAAGGACTGGCTTTACGCGATTTACTTCAGGCTTCAGGAGCAACTGTCATTATATCACGTACGCAAAACCGTGATGTGGACGACCGTAATTTAACTGAAATTGCTGAAGAAGCTAATGCAAATAATGTGGATGCTTTTTTGTCAATTCACAGCAATGCCGTCGGAACAAATACCGGAACAAATTATTTATTACTCTTGTATCATGGAAACGATAATGCGCCTACAGTAGCTGCAAGTTTACCTATGGCACAAACAGCCTGGCCCCGAATGTTTTCAAATCAACTCACTAACTGGACTTATTATAGTCTCGCTTCACCCAACTTACGCGGCGATTTCACATTTTATGGAGATACCAGTGGTTTAGGCGTTTTGAGACCGTTGACAGTACCCGGATTTTTAAATGAAGGTTCATTTCACGATTATGGTCCTGAAACCCACAGGCTGTTAAATAAGAATTATCGCAAATTAGAAGCCGTAAACTTTCACCGCTATTTCTGCGATTATTTCCATGCCGATTTACCAACAACCGGTGTAATTGGAGGATTTGTAAAAGGGAAAGATGAAACTATTGTCAACCCTAAATATGTTTATAAAGCAGGAACTAACGATCGTTGGTTGCCTTTGAACGGAGCTAAAGTGAAATTAATGAATAATGCAGGTGATTCGTTGAATTTCTGCCAGGTTGATACTTTATATAATGGTATTTTCGCTTTTTATAATTTAACTCCCGGCACTTATAAGTTACATATTGATGCCAAAGATCATACGTCCAAAGATACAACTGTCACTGTAACAGCTGCTACTACGACCTATGCTAAAATGATGCTGATAAATCCAACTATAGTTATAGCTAAAGATACCACACCGAATTATCCTGACCCAGTTCAGGAAGCAGGAGCTGTAGCTTTAAAACATTATAATTTCGGAACAACAACCCCATCAGTTCCCGATTGGCTGAATCCAAATCAAATTCGGAAAGTATTGTATCGAAATGAAAAATTATATATTTTAACCACAGAACCTAAGATTTTAGTTATCAATGCGGTAACCACTGCTAAAATCCGTGAAATGGATTTGACAGGAATTTCGGGCGGAGTTATCATATTGAACGATATTAATTTCACTTCTGATGGCTATTTATTAGCCTGTAATAAAGATACTGTAGGTTTGCCCGAATTAAAAGGACGTTATTTCAAAGTATACACATGGAATAATGATTCAATTGCACCGTCGTTACTGTACCAAACCCAACAACAAGGTAACTGGGCGAATGGAGTGATGGGTGAAACCTTTGCAGTAAGCGGACCACGTTGGAAATGTACGGTTTACACTCCTTCGGTTACAACCGGTACGACGAAAGCCATTCGCATTGTTGGACTACTTTATGAAGAAGGTATTTCTTCCATTGGTTATAAATATATGGCTGATATAGCTTCACCAAGTACATATACCGAAGCATTATGGGGAAAGAAACTGAAATTTACAATTTCGCCAACCGGTACCGATCATTTCTATTTTGACAGCGAAAAAGTGTTACCAACTGAATTTCAGTTCGACTGGAATATTGCCGATCGTTCTCTACTTGTAAATAAAGGAGTTTTTGCTGAAAAATCAGGTTATACGATTCAACCGATAGCTTCGGGCAACTTCTTTTTCCGCAATGCGAAGCATGTATTTATGGCTTCACCGGTTTGTATGCCCGATTCTACTGCTGTGGGAGTTGTTATGTTCGATGTTACAAATGGATTGAGTAATGCATTGAAAATATCCGAAAAACTTCCCGATGCAGGACTTGGCGTTCAAAAATCAACCTATATGGCTGCTGCTGCAAAAGTAAGCGGTTACGATATTGATTTGTTGATTTTAGCCCAAAACCAAGGAATTGCACGCTATAAAACTGTTGTTCCGGCGGCAAAAGCAAATATTTATGCCTCTGAACTGAAGGCTGAATCCACAGTCGATGGTTATAATTTGAAATTCACATTGAACGAAGCTTCAACATCAACCACTATAACTGTTTATAACGGAACTGATGTTGTGAAAACAATTGATGCCGGATCATTCAGCAAAGGACAACATACAATTGCAATTCTTTCTGCCGATTTGCCGGAAGGTAATTTTACCTGGACAGTTAAAGCTGTAGCAGAATCAGTTGACCGTCCGCTAAAGTTCTCGGACAATAATCAGATTCAAATGCAATTCTACTCACCACGCGGTGTAGCAGTTGACAATATCGTCGAAAGTCCGTATTTCGGACGGGTTTATGCTTCAGAAACATTGCCACGAACAACAACCGGAAGAATGACAACTGATGGAGTTTATATTTTGAACGCTGCATTAGAAGATGTTACCAATCAGGGAGCTGCAAGTTATACCGGACAAATCACCTGGGATGCAGCCAGTAGCCCGATGCGGGTTAGTGTGGCACCTGATGGAAAAGTATATATTTGCGACCAAAGTCTTTTACATTCAGGAGTTTGGATCATGGATCCGGCTAATCCTTCCGGAATATTTAAACCGGTTTTTGATGGGCTTACGCTTACAGCAGGTCTTGCAAGTAAAAATGGAGTAAATGTTCACGGTACAATTTCACATTGTTGGGTAACTGGAACCGGAGCAGACACAAAACTGTACACTTTTGATAAAGAATATGTAGATGCAACTGCTACAAACATGGGAAATATGTTGCAATATAATATCGGAACACTGGAAACTCCGTGGCAAACTGCTCCGAGTGCAGTAGTTTACAACGATGGTTTGAATGGCAATTTGCAACAAAACTACAATTCCTGTTTAGCTCCCGATAATCGCGGAGGTTGGTGGATTTCGCAATACAGAGCCACCGATGCAGCAACGATTCCGTCACTGATTCATATTAATGAAACCGGCGTTTTGAATTTTAATTCAGGAATTACACCAACTTTAATTGGAAATTCGTATACCGGCGGAATGGCTGTGAATTTCGATGGAACCATTCTGGCTATGGGTTGTCAGGATGAAGTGAAAGTGTTTTCAATAACATATTCCGCTACAGGAGTTCCAACTTTAGTTCGTTTGCATTCAATTAAACCGGCTATGGGAAGTAACTCTGCAGGATTGGCATTCGACCGTGCCGGAAATGTGTATGTTATTTCAAATACTTCAGAACGGTTAGGAGTTTGGGCATTACCAAAAGTCGACAATCAATTTGTTACACCGGCACCAACAAGTCAAGGTATCATTGTCATGCATACTTCTGTTGATCAAATTAAAAATCCGGCTGACATGATAAATGTTTATCCAAATCCGGCTTTTGATAATGTAATTGTTGATTGTGCAGGTACGACAATGGAAAAGGTGGCACTTTACGATATGAAAGGACATTTGATTTATTCTGAAAATGTGACGACAAATCGGATGAACTTATCTGTTTCATCTTTGCAGTCGGGTGTGTACATTTTGAAAGTTAAAACTGCTGCAGGAACTGCCGTGAAGCGGATTATGAAACAGTAACACAATAATTTAGTGAGGGCTTCGCTTCAAGTGAAACCCTCACTTTGATAAAGTCCACAAATCATTTGAACAAATAACTAAAAGTCCTAAGTATTTTTGAGAGTGGAAAATCAGCTACAGGAACTCTTTCTCATACTGCTTACTACGAAAGGTTTTTGCAAGAAAAGTTTATATTTATGCTATTAAACATGTATGCAAGCGTTTATATTTTCAATTTATTTTTATAATTTTACAATCAAATAACACTAATCAATTATTTATTCACTTTAAAATTTATCATTTATGAAAAAAATTACTTTATTAATGGCTGCCTTGGTTATTACCGCGGTGGCAATGGCTCAAATGTCAGGAATCTATAAAGTTGGAACTTCAGAAGTTTCTCCTAATTTTGCGTCCTTAAGTGCGGCGGTTACAGCTCTTAATACAAATGGAGTTGCAGGAGATGTGGTTCTTGAAATCACTTCGGATATCACCGAAGCTGCTAATGTAGGTTTAGGTGTAAACACCAATGGATGGGGAATTACGATTCGTCCGGATGTGGTTGCAGATCCAAACACTGATCCAGTTCGTACTATTACTTTTACAAAAACGACTGATAATACAAGTCCTTCGGGGCATTTTGTAATTGGTTATTCAGTTTTGACTGCTGCATGGGCTGATGCCAATACCATTCCAACAAACAAAGTAACCATTGATGGGTATGCAGTAGGTGGAACAACAAAAAGATTGAAATTTACAACTGCCAGTGGAAGTTTGGCTGCTTCAAGATTAATTATGGTAATTGGTGCTTGTCAAAATACAGTTATCAAAAACTGTACAATCGAAAGTAAATCAACTGCTGCTTCTGCATGTTGTATTGGTACAATTGCCAGAAAATTAATTGGTACAGGTGAAGCAGCACCAGCAAATGTTACTGTTGATAATAACATAATTACTGCGGTTGCATCTCCATCCGGTCAGGGATTAATGACTTCTAGTTCAGGTACACTTGTAAGTGCCAAAACCACAGGTTTAGTTGTAAAAAACAATATCATTACAGCTCAAGGTCGATGTGGTTGGTTCTATTATATAAATGGTGGTAATTTCTTTGGTAATGAATTTCATCTAACTCAACTTGGAAGTTCTGCAACTGTAAATTATGGATTATGGACTTCAACCGGTGCTATAGGAACTTATAATATTTACAACAATAAATTTCTTGAAGTTACTACTATGGAAACAGCTGCTTCAGGTACATTAGGTATGAGGGCTCTTTCATTGGCAGCCGGTGTTTACAATGTATATAACAATTATTTTGCAGGAATGGACAGAAAAGCTGTTGCAACTGGGTCTGTGAATCAAACTTATGTATTTTTTGGAGGTACTTCTGGCTATATTAATAATAATACATTTTATATGCCTCCATTAACTACAAAAACAACGCCTGGTTATTATCAGGCAATTACTCTTTCTTACTCTAATCCGGATATAAAAAACAATATTTTTATCAGTAACGAAGATGGTATTGCCAATGCATTTTATGGAACTGTGACAACTGGTGTTTCTGACTTTAATGTTTTCTATGACAGAGCTGGAAATACAAAAGCTTTATTTGTTTCAGGCACTACCACCTCTACTTTTGCCGCTTATCAAGCAGCGTATCCAACTAAAGACAAAAACTCTAAGAATGTAGATGTTAACTTTGTAAGTGCAACTGATTTGACTCTCACGGGAGCATCTGTCAACGATGTCAATTTGGCTGTTCCACGCTTGTCATCAATTCTCACCGACATTGCCGGAACAAGTCGTGCAACGGTGACTTATGCAGGCGCTTTTGAAGCCAGTAATTTAACTTCAATAGCAAAACAGTTTACAGTAACTGTGCCAAACGGAACTGCACATGTATATATTGCAGGATCGTTTACCGGAAAAGCATGGGATTACACTACACCATTCGAGTTAATGCCGACAGCAACTGCTAATCAATTCACCGGAATTTTTCCATGTGTTGATGGAGTAGCTTATAAATACTTATGCGAAAAAACAGAAGATTTGGATTATGCAGAAGCAGTTTATGATGGAGGAAATGCACCTCTACTTGGTTCGAACCGCACTTATAATGCTACAGACAATGTGCCAATTTGGTATCGTGTAAACAAAATTACATTCAATGCATCATTTGCATCCGGAACAGCAATTCCATTACAATTATTTGTTAAAGGAGGCTTTAATAGTTGGGCAACCGGAATTGAAATGACTAAAACAGCTAATACGTTTTCTACTACATTGGGTGGTAATGTTGGTGATAAATTCCCTGCAAACACAGAATATAAATATTACACCAATGACATGGTAACTGACAATTGGGAATCTGATGCCACGGGAGGTTATAAAGGTAATAGGTGGGCAATAGCACCAATTATGAATGATGTTGTTGCTCGATTTACAACTTTGATTATTACAAAAGTAAATGAGGTTGAAACATCAGCTCGCATCATGCGTACATATTCCGGTATTGAAATTGTTGTCGAAAGCGAATCAACAATTGAACTATACGGTATCAATGGCGTATTGATTGATAGAACAAATGTCAGTGGTTCGTATTCACACGATTTGAATAATGGAATTTATATAGTTCGGGTAAACGGAAAAGCAACTAAGTTTGTAAAATAACGGACCCTAACCCCTGACCTCACCCGTCCTTCGGACACCCTCTCCAAATGGAGAGGGAAAGCAGAAAAGGAGAATTTGGAGAGGGGAATTAAATTACAACCGTCTTTCTCTTAGATAGAAAGGCGGTTGTTTTACTAAATTCAATATTTTCAACAAAATGAGAAAACTTACAATTCTTACATTCTACATTTTTACATTTTTAATTCTTTCAGCTCAATCTCCTAAACGAGAAATGCGTGCCGGATGGTTGGCAACAGTTTCCCGTATCGATTGGCCGACAACACCCATGACCAGCGTTACTGTCGCCAATATTGCCGCTCAGAAAGCAGAATTTACCGCCATTCTCGACTCGGTAAAAGCTGCCAATATGAATGCGGTTTTTTTTCAGGTGCGTCCCGAAACTGACGCGTTTTATAACTCGGCTTACGAACCCTGGTCGGCACATTTAGGCGGAACACGTGGCACATATCCCGGATACGATCCCCTGGCATTTGCTATTGAGGAAAGCCATAAACGAGGCATCGAACTGCATGCATGGTTAAATCCATATCGTTATGAAACCTCTGCAGGCAAATATACGGGGCTTCCGGGCGACTATAAAACAGCACACCCAGAGTGGATACTCGATTATGCCAAATACACAAACGGCACAAAAACTACAGATGGCATTACCATTCTTGATCCCGGCAATCCGGCTGTTCGTAAATTGATAAAAAATGTAATTGGTGATATTCTGAGTAAATACGATTTGGATGGGATTATTTTCGATGATTATTTTTATGCTTATGCTGGTACAAGTCCTACACTGGACAGTTATTCACAGGGGATGTATAAACCGGGCAGCATGACCCTCAGTAACTGGCGACGTGATAATGTAAACAAAATGGTTGCCGAGGTGTATGATACGATTCAAGCCGTGAAACCGCATGTAATTTTTGGTGTATCGCCTTTTGGAATCTGGACAACGCAAACTGCTGTGGCAACTGCACGTGGCTTGACTTTGCCTTCTGGAATAACCGGTTCGGATATGTATGAACAAATATACTGTGATCCGGTTGCCTGGCTTCAACAAGGGAAAGTGGATTATATTTCACCGCAACTGTATTGGACAACTACCAGCACTGGTCAGGATTACAAAAAATTGTGTCCGTGGTGGTCAGATGTGGCGAATAAATACAATAAATATTTTTATTCGAGCATGAGTTTAACGGCGCTTGCTTCAACTTATAACGCCCCGAAATATTCACCAGCAGTGTTCCGATCGGATATTCCTGCTGACTTGCCTGAATTGAAGTTATATACCCGAAACGGTGGCTTACCAACCGGTTTAACTCAAACCGAACAGCGCATTGCTGCTGCGACTGCCTACGCTGACTCCGAAGTTGGTCTGGAAATTGACTGGAACCGGAATTCAACAAAAAATGCTGCACCCGGCAATGTTTTTTACAGCATTAAAAATTTACAGACAAAAGGGAACTTTACAAGGTACCTCCGCGAACAAAGATTTACTTCACCGGCACTGACTCCGGCAATAAATTGGAAATCGCATGTCACTTTAACTGCTCCTTCAAATGTAATTATCAATGGAAATACGTTGAACTGGGATTTTTCACAACCCAATGTCCGATTTGTAATTTATGCAATTCCAAATGCACAAGTAGGAAATTCGTCTGCGTTTGCAACTGTTACCAATATAATCGGGATTTCATACACAAATGAATTTGACTTAACAAAATACATCAGCAAATTCACGACTCACAAATTTGCGGTAGCAGCTTTAGATCGGTATGGTAATGAGTTCACACCGGCTTATTCCACGTATACTGATATAAATAAGTTTATGAACGACGATGTTCATATTTCTATCAACAACGGTAGCATTTGTGTCAACTTTAGTGGAAAAGCTGTAATTGAGTTGTTTACAATCAGCGGTACATTATTGCACACTCAGATTTCAGCGGAAGAATACTCACGAAAACTTGCTCACGGAGCTTATCTGCTTCGTATAAACGGTAAAACGCATAAAATTATAATTTAGCCAATCATTCTAATAAATAATTAATTATCAATATAATGAAACTTCGAATAAGTTTGATAGTCCTGGCAATAATTCTATTTTCGGGATTAAGAGCACAAAACCTAACGGGAATTACGATTTGTGTAAATCCCGGGCATGGTGGTTACGACAGTGACGACCGGAATATGGTCATCGCACCCTATGCTTCTGGAGATCCTAACGGTTTTTGGGAATCGCAAAGTAATCTCGATAAAGGGAAACAGCTTCGCGATATGTTGGTGGCTGCCGGTGCAAATGTGATACTTACACGCGAAACTAATACAACTGCCGATGATTTAAATCTTTCGGTCATTGTGGCTATGGCAAATCAGGGGAATGCTGATTTTATGGTAGCTATTCACAGTAATGCCGGTAATGGTATTGCCAACAGTGTGTTGCAACTCTATGCGGGAAAAGATTTGACAGATGCTACAACCTATCCAACTCCCACTCCAATGTCTGACAAAAGTAGAGAAATAAGTACCGTTATCGCTAAAAATCAATATGCCAATCAGATAACAACCTGGTCTTCATCCTATTCTGTTTCAGGGGATAAAACTTTTGGACGAGTGGCAATGGGATGGAGCGATGGTTATGGAGTGCTGCGTAGTTTGACTGTTCCGGGTACAATTTCCGAAGGTTCGATGCACGATTATATTCCGGAAACTTATCGACTTATGAATATGGAATACAAATGGTTGGAAGCTTGGAACTTTTTCAAATCATTCAGCACCTATTTTAAGCCGGCTGAAACAATTCCAACCGGAAATATAGCCGGTTCGGTACGTGATAGCAGAAATTTAAATACAGCTACTTATTATAAAATTAAAGGAAAAGATGAGCTCTTGCCTTTGAATGGAGCTAAACTAACTATTGTCGAAACTCTTCAGACTTACACAGTTGATCAACTGAATAACGGAGTTTATGTGTTTAAAAACTTGCCTCTCGGAACTTATAATGTAAAAGCCGAAGCAACAGGATATTATGCACAAACAATTCCTGTAGTAGTGAATGCCGGTAATATTTCATACTTTAATTTTAATCTGAATAAAGTACGGAATACGCCTCCGCAGGTTGTTTCTTATTCACCAAACGTTGCCATTACCGATAGTGTCGAATGTTCAACAAGTATAGCACTGAATTTTAATTGGGATATGGATGTTGAATCCACTACTCAGGCTTTCTCAATAACGCCTGCTGTGGCAGGAACAATCACTTTTGAAGATAGTCAGTATCGATTGCGTTTTACTCCGACAAAACCACTTGAAAAATCAACAGTTTATACCGTAAAACTGGCAAAAACAGCCAAGCATCCCGATAATCTGAGTATGGTTGATGATTTCAGCTTCCAGTTTACTACAAAAAGCCGAAACAGGTTGGCGTTATTGACTTCATATCCTTACGAAGGAGCGAAAGGAGTATACATAAAGCCAATGTTCCATTTTGTTTTTGATAAAGTGCTGGATACAGGTAACCTGCTGACTGCAATAAAAGTATATGATAAAAACGGAACCGAGCTGACAAAAAATGCACGTTCGTTTCTGAATAACAAAGTTTCGACACCTTACGGTTCCTGTTATTTTGAACTTACAAATGCATTGAACCCAAATGAAGACTATAAAGTTGTTGTTCAGGCTAATGTGCTTGACGAAGTCGGTGTTTCGGTTGTCGAACCGATTGAAATTAATTTCCGCACTTCTACAGTTTTGGTTGATAGTCAGCCTTTAGTCGATGGTTTCGAAACGCCAACGTATGTCTATGATCCTTTGCAAAGTTCTCAGGTTTCAACTGCATCAGTGTCACTGAATTCATCCAAAAAATTGTTTGGCTCGTATTCAAATCAGCAGAGTTATTCATTTGCACAAAACGAGGCTAATGTTACATTTGCCAATGCTACTCCGACTATTACTGTTACCCGTGACAAAGTAATCGGATTGCACGTATATGGAGATCTTTCAGGCAATGAACTGCAACTTCAACTTATTTCGGGTGTCGATGTTCGTTATGTGAAATTGTGCGATTTGAACTTCTTTGGATGGGAATTTGCCGAAGTAAAACTGACTTCGTTAGCCGAATCGGCAAACTATGAACTTACAGGTATCAGGATTGTCCGGAATGCCGGAGTCTTGTCTGCCGGAGGTGATGTTTATCTGGATAATATGCTTTTGTATGATGCTGCCATTCAGTCAGTCAGCAATGTTTTGAAAGATAACGCAAAAATTTATCCGAATCCGGTTCGTGATATATTGCACGTTTCAATTTCAACTAATGAAAGTCCTGTTTTACAGTTGTTTTCAATCGGAGGAATTTTATTGAAAGAGATTAAAGCAAATGAAATAAATATTCATGATGTTTCTTCCGGAACTTATTTTCTGAGAATAAAGTTAAAAAATAGCTCTGCCAGTTACCCGGTAATGATAGTGAGATAAAGGTAAAAAAAAGGTTGAATTTATTCAAATTCAACCTTTTTGCAATCTGTAACTTGTTTAATTATTTTTCCGGTAGCTCAATACAGCCAAACCATTAAAGAAAACGGCAAACCCCAATAAAGCAGCCAGTTCTCTGCCAAGCTGAGTAAAATTACTGCCCTTCAGATAAATTGACCGCATGACAATCATTAGATGTTTGAGCGGATTAAAAGCTGCAATCCATTGTGCCCAATTGGGCATACTGTCCACCGGCGTGTAAAGTCCGCTGAGCATGATAAACAGCATCATGAAGAAAAATACAATAAACACCGCTTGTTGAAGTGTTTGTGCATAGTTCGAAATCACGATTCCCATGCCCGAAATGGCGAAAATATAAATTGCCGCGAAAGTGTAAATTATGTAGAAATGTCCCACCGGAATCAACCCGTAATCCAACCAGGCAACAGTAAAACCAATAGTGATGGCTATGAATCCGATAAGCCAGAATGGAATCAGTTTAGCCAGAATAAAGGTTATTTTGGGAACCGGACTCACATTAATTTGTTCCATTGTACCTATCTCTTTTTCGAAAACAATTGAAACCGCAGGCAAAAATCCGCACAATAAGGTCAGAATCATAACCATAAGCGCCGGCACCATAAATACCTGATAATTAAGGTGTTTGTTGAACCGGTATTGAGAATCTATTTGAATAACCGATGAATTGCTTTTAGCCAGTTCGGGATATAATTCCGAAATGATAGTAAGGTTGAAATCGCCGATAATGCTCGAAAGATAGGTCATTCCAATGCCGCCTTTCATTCCGTTTACCGCATTTGCCGAAATCATCACTTTTGTACCTTCGCGGTTGATGATGCTTTTCTCAAAATTTTTCGGAATTTCCAGAATAATATCTGCCTTGTTTTTCTCAATGCTTTTCAAAGCCTGATTGTAACTGGCCGATTGATCAGTAAGTCTGAAATAATTCGATGAAATAATCGTTTGTGTCAAACGTCGCGAATAGGAAGAATGATCGTTGTCAATTACGCTTAAATTCAGGTTTCGTATTTCGTAACTTGCTGCCCATGGGAAAACCAGCAGTACCAATAACGGGAATATAAAAATCACTATCGGCAAAAACTGATTCCGAATGATTTGTTTGAACTCTTTTTTCAGAAGATATTTTATCATACAATTGACTTTTTTAAACTACATACTACCAACTACTTACTTCCAATTTTATTCCAACCTCACTTTAAACTTTTTCAAACTGATAGTTACCAAAACAGTTCCCATCAACACCAAAACGCCAACATCTTTCAACACAGAACTGATACCAAGTCCCTTTATCATAATTGTTTTCACCGCATCGATATACCATCGTGCCGGAACGAAGTTAGACAAAAACCGTAGAAATGCTGGCATGTTCTCCACCGGAAATATCATGCCCGAAAGCAACATGACCGGAATCATCAATCCCATACCTGAAATCAACATGGCAGCTAATTGCGAACTGGTGAGTGTTGAAATAAGCAACCCAAGCGAAAGTGCCACGAAAATATAAAGTAACGAAACTGTCAATAAACTAATGAAACTTCCGGCGATAGGCACTTTCAGTATAAAAACCGAAAGCAACATAATGGTGGCGAAGTTGATAACGGAAAGCACGAAATAAGGTGCAATTTTCGACAAAATGGTATAGATGGGCCTCATGGGCGATACCAGCAAAATTTCCATTGTTCCCATTTCTTTTTCGCGCACGATGGCAATGGAAGTCATCATGGCGCAAATCAGTATCATAATCATTCCCAAAACGCCCGGCACAAAGTTGAACGCACTTTTCATTTGCGGATTGTAGAGCATTTTTACTTCCGGCATTATCAAGCCGCTGTTCGTTTGAGTCGGCGACAATTCCTGCTGATAATTGGTAATAATATTGCTGGCATAAAACATAAATGAAGTTGCTGCATTCGGATCGGTGGCGTCGGCAATGAGCTGAATATGAGCTTTACCGATGTGTTTCAGGTTTTCTGAAAAATGATCTTCGAAAACCATGGCGAGTTTTGCTTTTCCATCGCGGAAGGCGGCGTCAATATCGTTGGAATTATGCGCCACAACTGCCACATCGAAATATTCACTGGCATCAACCCGGTCAATAATTCGCCGTGTTGCATCGTCGCTCGTGTTTGCCAAAACGACAACCTTTGTGTCTTTTACTTCCTGCGACAACGCAAAACCAAACAAAACAATCTGGATGACAGGCATTAACAACAAAATCATAACGGTGGTTTTGTCCCTTAATATATGATGAAATTCCTTTCGGATAAATGAAAATAGTTGTTTCATAATTAATCGGCTTTACGTGTGGACTTTCTGGCTAACTGTTGAAAAACTTCGTCCATGTTTTTTGCGATGTATGTCTTTTTCAGGTTCGATGGCGAATCCAGTGCTTCGATTCTTCCGTCTACCATGATGGAAACACGGTCGCAATATTCAGCTTCATCCATATAATGTGTTGTTACAAAAACGGTTATTCCGCTTGCTGTTGCATCGTAAATCATTTCCCAAAAACGACGGCGGGTAATGGGGTCAACGCCACCGGTTGGTTCGTCCAAGAATACAACCTGCGGATGATGAAATATTGAAACTGAAAACGCCAACTTTTGTTTAAATCCTAATGGTAAGGATTTTACAAGATGATCTCGTTCTTCTTCAAAATTTAAACGCACCATTAATTCATCCGTTTTTATTTTTATGTCTTTGTCGGACATGCCATAAATTCCACCAAATAGTTCGAGATTTTCCCAAACTTTTAAATCTTCGTACAATGAAAATTTTTGACTCATGTATCCAATGCTTTTCTTGACCAGTTCAGGTTGTCTGAAAATGTCGTAACCCGCAACAGTTCCTTTTCCCTCAGTGGGAATGCTCAGTCCGCAAAGCATACGCATAGCCGTGGTTTTGCCGGCTCCATTTGCTCCTAAAAAACCGAAAATTTCACCCCGTTTTACTTCGAAAGAGATATTGTCGACTGCTGTGAAATCGCCGAAACGTTTGGTTAGATTTTCAACTTTTATTACTGTATCCATTTTTCTTCCTCTCAAATTTGTGTGTTGGATAATTCCATAAAACAATCTTCAATCGTTGGTTCAATTGATTGAATTTCAATGTTGTTATGACCGCGTTCAATTAAATATTTCTTCAAACTGTCAACTGTCAATTGTCCATTTTCAACTGTCACGTGTATCGAATTTCCAAACGCAAAACTGCTTTTCACCTGCTCGTCATTGCGCAAATCTTCCAACAATTTATGCATATTATCGCTTTTTGCTGCCCAAAGTATATCGGCGAATTGTCCGACAATATTTTCCGGAGTGTCAATTCTCAAAAACTGCCCGTTTTGAATCAGCGCAATGCGGTCGCATAGGCTTGCTTCGTCCATATAAGGCGTTGAAACCAGAATGGTAATACCTTGTTCGCGCAGTTTTTGGAGCATTCCCCAGAATTCCTTTCGCGAAACAGGATCGACGCCGGTAGTCGGTTCGTCCAGAAAAAGAACGGAAGGTTTATGAATCAACGCACAACTCAACGCCAGTTTTTGTTTCATTCCGCCCGAAAGTTTACCTGCACGGCGCTTTTTAAAAGGCTCAATTTGAATATAAATGTCTTTAATTAGTTCATAATTTTCATCGATGGTGGTATTAAAAACCGTTGCGAAAAATTCCAGATTTTCTTCTACCGTCAAATCCTGATATAGCGAGAACCTTCCGGGCATATATCCAACCCGATTGCGGATTTCTTTATAGTCGGCTACCACATCAAATCCATCAACGGATGCAATTCCACTATCAGCCAGAATCAGTGTCGTAAGAATCCGAAAAAGAGTTGTTTTTCCGGCGCCATCCGGTCCTATTATCCCGAAAATTTCGCCTTGTTTTACGTCAAAGCTTATGTTTTTCAGCGCTAGAATCTTTCCGTATTTTTTGCTGACAGATTCGCAGTGAATGGCGGTTTGAGGATTGTTATCTGATATATTCATTTAGTTTTGTTTAAACAAAAAATAATTGTCAACTTTCAATTGAATTTTACGTTTCCATACATTCCAATCTTCAACAAACCATCATTTTTTACGTTGATTTTAACTGCATAAACCAGATTGGCACGTTCATCCCGGGTTTCAATGGTTTTGGGAGTAAACTCAGCTTTGCTTGAAACCCATGCTACTGTTCCTGTATATTCTTTCATTTTATCTGCACCAAAATCAGAAGAAACTTTTAACCGTTGACCAATTTTAAGTTGGCTTAACTGGTTGGAAGTTATGTACGCACGTAAAATCATATTTTGAGTATCGGCAATTTTAAAAAGCGCTTTTCCCGGCATAACCAGTTCGCCTTTTTCTACATATTTTACCAATACGGTTCCACTTATTGGGCTTACAACATGGCATTTTTGCAATTGATCTTCAATTTGTTCCACTTGAAGTTTAATGCCTACATTGTCTTCGGTAATTCCTTGATTGGTACTGTTTAAAGCTGTTTTTTGTGCGTCAAGTTGTTTTTCGAGAACTGCAATTTGTGCATTGATATCATCCAATTGTTTTTGATTCGTCGCATTTGCTTTTAATAAATTTTCCACCCGTCTTTTCTCTGTTTTGGCGGTTGCAATTTGTTGTTCAATGGCTGCAATTTGTTTCTGAACATCAGGACGGCGAACCTGAATTGATTTACCGGTTGCCAGCAATTGCTTTTTGCGCAGGTAAAGTTGCACGCTGTCTATTGAACCAACGATCTGACCGGCTTGCAGCTCCTGGCCTTCTTCCACATCAAAAGTCAGTAGTTTTCCTGATCCTTCGGATGAAACGGTAACTTCGGTTGTTTCAAATGTTCCGGCTGCATCGTAATTGCTATCCGATTTTTTGCAGGAAGTAAAGCCGGCGAAAAGTGCAATAACTAACAAAATTTTATATTTCAGTGTTTTGTTTTTTGAATTTGTTTTCATCTAAGTATATGTTTATTAGTTGTTTATATTGCTTTTTATCTGGTAAATTGTCATAAGTAATTGAATTTCATGAAGCGATTTTAGTTGTCTGGCTTGGTTTTCAGCATCAGTATCACGAACTAAATCATTTACTGTGGCAGTTCCATTATCCAGTTTCGATGAAGTGGCTTTTTTAATATTCTCACGCAACCGGATTATTTCTTCATCGTTTGTCAGTGTCAGCTGAAGTTTCTCAATATCGTTCTGCTCTTGTTTTGTAATTAAATTATTATTGAAAAGAAAAGTCTCTTTCTGAACATCGACCGTTTTTTTACTCAAATCCAGTTTGTTCATATTATTTTTTTGACTGTATAAACCACTAATATTCCACGAAAACCGAATGCCTCCAATGTAGAATGGTGAAAATCCGGTTGTGAACATATTTAATCCGGGTTGCCCGTAACCACCTTGAACAAAAGCTCCAATTTTAGGTAAATTTGAAGCGGTTAAGAGTGATTTCTGACTTTCGAACAATTTATTTTGTGCATCGAATAATCCAAGTTCCGGACGATGATTTGTATCTTCTTTCAGAACCGAGAGATCAATTTCCGGTTTAGTCAAAACTGTTTGATCGGTTATGTTTAGACCGGTTAATGCTGAAAGCATGATGCTGTAAGTTTTTATGGAGTTTTTTATGTCGGATTCACGTTGGTTGGAATTAATTTGTTCTACACTAATTGCATCCAAATCTGCCTGATACGCGATACCATTTTTTATCAATGCAGAAACTTTATTGAAATTTACAGTTAAATCATTTTTTAAAATTGTATTCTGATTTAACTGTTGATCTAGTAATAAGATGCCAAAAAACAACTGATTAACACGGTCATTTAAAGCATACAAATCAACTTCCAACTTTTGTTTTTCTAGCAGAGTGCCCGCATTTGTTATTTTCTTTTGTGATGAAATCACCCCTCCATCCCAAATAAGCTGTGAAGCTTCCAAGACAGCCTGATATTGATCTTTTGCCAATGAAGGGAATGAGAAAGGTTTTCCTGTCAATTTCGATAAAACATCGCCTAAACTGGACGGTATTTCAGTCACAGCCGATTGATAAGTAGCTTTTGCCGAAAGAGTTAATTGTGGCAAATAACCTTTGTTGGCGTTGCTGATGTTGTATTGGGCCGTTTGTTCAATCAGTCCGTACTGTTTTACCAACGGATAGTTGGCTTTGGCTTTTTCCTGGCAAGTTTCAATAGTCAGACTTTGAGCGTTTAAACTCAGAGAACCGACAATGGCCAGTAAAATGAATAAAATCTGTTTTTTCATATTTTTGAATTATAATATTACGGAGTTATGGTCTTAAACTATTTAAAATCAGAGTTACATGTTCCTCTCTACGATGTTCAACAACAAATTGTCTTTGAATTTCGTTCAAAGAAATTATTTCGCCGGCAATGGGCATAAGTAGGAAAAGTGAAATATTAAGGGATACTGTTGTCATTATTAAATCCATCAAACTGATAGGTCGAATGCGACCTGCTACAATTTCGGCATCTAATTCGGCATTAAGTTTTTCAAACAATCTTTCGGGAATTGCCTGAAGTTTTTCTTTTAAGATATTTAGCTGTTCCGGCCGTCTTGAGAATTCTGTGATAATCAATAACGGAAGCTTTGAATTTGACCTCACCATATCGAAATGCGATTCAATAATGTGTTTTAATTTATCTAAAAAAGACAATTCTTCGAGTTTCTCCAAATTAAATACAAGTTCAAAAAACATCTTGAATTTTTGTTCAAAAATTGTATTGAACAAATTATCTTTAGTTCTAAAGTAATAATGAACAAGAGCTTGATTACAACCGACTTCTCTTGCAATTTCAGTTGTAGAGGTCAAGGCAAAACCCTTTTCAAGAAAAATCCTTTCGGCTGTTTCCAAAATGGCTTGTTCCATTGATTGTTCATTCTTAATATCCATGTTTAATATATATATTTAATAGAGTTATTAATTGAATGCAAATTAAGAGCTTTTTGTTCGATAAGTCATCGAAAATAATCAAATATTCGTAGAAAATGGGATTCTTTAACGCTAGTTGGTGGCAAATTATGATTTTAGTGATCGGAATGCTTCGCCTATGTGACAAATTATATCGCCGGCAATAAGAGATTCTTCCGATTCATTTTCCAAAGCCAAATCGCCGGCACGACCGTGGAGAAAAACGCCAATTTGGGCTGTTTCTGAAGGTGTATATCCTTGTGCCAATAACCCGGCTAAAATTCCTGTGAGTACGTCACCCGAGCCGGCTGTTGCCATACCTGAATTTCCGGTACTATTGAAAAATAGTTTCCCATCCGGTAAAGCAATAATTGTATGAGCACCTTTCAAAACAATGATCAGTTCATAATCCTGTGCTACTTTTTGAACTTTAATCATTCGTTCGTAGGAAGAATTGCATTTGCCGAATAAACGTTCAAACTCTTTTGGATGAGGAGTTAACAGGCTGTTTTTTGGAATAAGTTTAAGTAAATCTTTTTCAAGACTGACAATATTAAGCGCATCAGCATCGAGAATACAAGGTTTATCAAGTTCCTTAAGAAGATTTTCAATCATTACAGCGGTTTCTTCACGCGTTCCAATTCCAGGACCAATTGCTATGGCATTGTACTTTTCAACCTTTTGAACTTCAGAAATAAAATCTGTTTGAATATCCGATTGAAAAATAGCTTCGGGAATAGCAGTTTGAACAATTGTACGATTACATTCCGGCCCATGAACAGTAACCAAACCGGCCCCAATCCGCAAAGCTGCACTTGCTGAAAGTACCGATGCACCTGCCATACCTTTGCTTCCGGCTACAATAAACGCATGACCGAAAGTGCCTTTATGCGAAAATTTCGTTCGTTTTTTTAATAAGGGAGCAATGTCTGTTTCTTCTAGATAGAAAAATTTGCTCGAAGATTGTCGTATGACTTCCGGATGAATTCCAATATCAATAATTTCCCAATTACCGACGAATACAGCATTTTCGGCAAACAAAAAAGCGAGTTTCGGAAATTGCAGCGTAAATGTGTAATATGCTTTAACAATGGGTTTCGATAAATCAGTATTGTCTTCCCCTTTTAAACCGGACGGAATATCAATAGAAACCACCTCACAACCGGTATTATTAATCCATTCAATCGCTTCAACGAAAAATCCTGAAAGCGGACGACTCAAACCTGAACCAAAAAGTCCATCAATAATAAGAGTTTTGTCAGAAATTTCAGGAGCAACAAATTCGTTTTCTAATTCAATTAAACTGTCAGGAAATTTTTCCAACAATTGTTGTCGGTTTGTTTCGCAATCGGTAGAAAGTTTTCCGGTATGCAATAAAACTACCTTTACCAGAAAGCCTGTGTTCAAAAGCTTACGTGCCAAAACCAACGCATCTCCGCCATTATTTCCGGGTCCAGCTAACACGCAAACAGATTGCTGATAAGAAAGTTTTTCGAGAAACTTCCAATACAATCCATCTCCGGCACGTTCCATTAAATCAATGGAAGCAATTGGCTCATGTTCAATCGTATATTGATCGAGCTGACGAATTTGATCTGTTGTAAAGAATTTCATAAACGTATCAATTAAAGTGCATTCCACCTGGTTTCAATCCATTTCTTCTGTTGTGCCTGATTCAGAAACGTCCAGGCAACGATGCGACTCACTTTTGTTCCCTGAGTCATTGGAATGGTCTTGATTTCAACAACATTTACATGTTTCAATGCTTCGTAAATGCCATCTAAATGGGATTGTTTAGAAATAACAGTTGAAAACCAAAAACAGTTTGCAGAAAACTGTTTACTTTGCCGAATCATATTCCGAACAAATCTTTCTTCACCACCCTCGCACCACAATTCATTGCTTTGACCTCCAAAATTTAACGAAGGAGTGATTATTTTTTTGTGATTCAAACTGCTCAACTTCCGAAGTGTGCCTTTTTGTGCTTCTTCCAATGAGGCGTGAAACGGAGGATTGCATATAACCAGATCGATCGGCTCGTTGCGTTCCATTACGCCGTGAAAAATATCATTCGGATTTTCCTGAAAGCGAAGTTCAATATTTCGTTTTAGAAATGCATTATAATGAATAATTTTTCGTGCAGATTCTAATGCCGCTTTGTCAATATCAGAACCGATAAAAGACCAACCATATTCTTTATTGCCAATTATTGGATAAATACAACTGGCACCAACACCGATATCCATGCATTTTATGTTAAAGCCAAAAGGAATTTTTCCATTATTTGAGCTTCCTAATAAATCGGCAATATGATGAATGTAATCAGCTCTTCCCGGAATGGGTGGACACAGATAACCGGACGGAATGTCCCAGTATTCCATTAAATAGTAAAGTTTCAGCAACGCTTTATTCAACCACTTTACAGCTTTTGGATTGGCAAAATCGATCGATTCGTCGTTGTAAGCATTCAACTTCACATATTTCGCTAATTCAGGACAAGTGGATGTTAATAACTTGAAATCATAGCGCTCCTTATGTTTATTTCGTGGATGTAAGACAGTTTTTTCTATTGAATGTTCTTTCTTTATTTCGGACATTTTAATGGATTGCTTGGTTTGATTGCAAAGGTAATGAATATAGAGCTTAATGGTGCAAATTTATGGAAATTGATAAGTCAAATGTAATTTAGCATGCATTTATAAACATGACTGCACAGCTGCCGGGTGGTGGGGAAATCTTGAGGTCTTCGGGCAGCGGAGCGGGGAAAAAGCGTTGATTTTGTGCGGCTATTATACATAATTAGGTTATATTTATCCCTATTAATTTGCCGTCAGGCAAGGGATCGAATATAACTACATGTTATGTATAATAGCTTTGATTGCATCGACCTTTTCTACGTTCAGCAGAGTTCAAAATTTCATTTTGACCCTGCATTCACTCGCCGAAAAGGTTGAGTTGTTTTTTTCTGGCGCAAGTGCAGCACGGTGGTGGCGGTTGGAGTGCAAACGTCTTTTTTGCCTTTTGCAAAAAGTGTGACAGAAAAAAACTACAGAAGGGTTGATTGTGCGGAAGCCGACAAAAAGACCATGCAAGCCCAGAGGCACGAGGGGCGGGGATTTACTTCGTGAATCCTGCCTGCGCTTGGCAAAGCTCGAACAAGTTCGGCTTTGCTCTCGCTTGGTCAGGATTTTTGGCGACTGGTGGTTGCCCTGCGAAGCTGCCCGTTATAAACTTATAGGCGTAGCTTGGCCTTTGGTTCTGATAACTTTGTATTGGCACACTTTACAAAAGTGCGCCAGCAGGTGAAGGACTGTTTGTTCAGTTAGCAGTGAATAGTAAAATTTATGAGTCTACGATGAACTTAAGTGATTATTGCCTATTCTTTAATAATTTTTTGAATAAAATTAGTTTTGTCTCCGGTTATTCTTAGCAAATAAACAGAAGCCGGTAACTGTCTCAATGAAATACATTCGTTGGAAAAAACCTGTTTCGAAATCATAATCTTTCCATTCATATCCATAATTGTAATGTTGTCATTCTGATTTATTCCCTCAATTTGTAGCAAAGCACTTACTTTATCTAAATGAAGCCTTATTTGATTATTTGTATTCGATGGTATGTATGTGTAAAAACTGATTGAGTTATTAAAATTGAAACTGCTAAAGATATTAAAATAGGCAACATAATCAAATTCAACTATATTATCGTAATCCTGATTAGTAGCTGTTCGGATTGAATATATGGAAGGTGCCGGTTTTGGTGTGATTTGAATAAAATCTTTCCATTGGTCGGCTACTGCGTACAAAGCTTTCGTTCCTTTAGGTATAAATAAAGTACAGGTATTGGTAGGAGTATTGTAAAAAACATTTGTGCCCATCGTTACTTTTGATGGATCAGACTGGTTTACCCATAATTTGCTCAGACTTATACAGCTAGCTAAAGCACCTGGTCCAATAGAAGTAATAGCAGACGGGATATATATTTCCTGTAAGTTAGTGCAACTGGTAAAGGCCGATTCACCAAGACTTGAAACATTTTCGGGCAACACTATTGAAACCAAACTGCTGCAATTATTGAACACATAATTCCCAATTTTAGTAATTGAGCCAGGTAAAGTTACATCCTGTAATTTGCTACAACCCTGAAATTCAGAATCTCCCATAAATTGAATAGAAGCTGGGAGGGTAACTGAAGTTAAATTCGAACAACCCCAAAATGTAGAACCTCCCAATCCCCTGGTTTGATTTGGCAACACCAACGATTTTAAACTAGTACAACCTGCAAAAACACCAGGTCCAAAATTCAAAACTGAATTTGGGATTGAAATATTAGTTAAACCAGTACAATTATTAAAAGCAGACTGGTTTATTATGGTAACAGTATTTGGAATATTGATATTATCTAAAGAAGTACAACCAGCAAACAATTCAGATTCAATACTATTAATTGAATTTGGTAAAACCACCGTCAACAGACTTGTGCAATTTGCGAAAGCTCTGTATTTAATCGTATTAATTGTGGCAGGTAAATTAATAGCCGATAATTTGCTACAACCATAAAAAGCATAATCTTCAATGCTTGTTAATCCGTTTGGCAAAACAATATTGTTTAAGTTTTCGCAACTCTCGAATGCAGCATATCCTAAAACGCTTAGCGATGTGGGTATATTTACTGATGCCAAATTTGAACAGCCCGTAAATGCATTCATTCCAATTTTTGTAACAGAATTTGGCAGAGATACTGATAGTAAGCCAATGCGATTATAAAAGGTATTAGTTGGAATTTCATTCGCAAAATAATCAGTCCCATAAATACTTACAGCAGAAATAGTTACTCCGCTTAAATCCAGGGTTGTAAGCAAAGTCAAACCACTTATAATTGAAAAATCGCGGTCATCCATAGTACCGGTGACCGTAAGTCCTGTAATTAATTAATCGTCATTTGTCTGAAAAAAGCTGCTTAACGTGCCAGCTGACACTAAATTTACGGTTTTAGTAGTAGCATTAACACATAATGACATAAAAATAAATGCAAAAATTACTCTAACATTTCTCATAACTGTTTTATTTAGTTGATTACTTTTTCTTCACTTGTAAATGCAAATATAAATTATTTTATTTAAACTGAAACAAAACTGACTAAATTTAACCTGAATTCGATATAAATGATAGATACATATTTTATATTCAAAGCAGAAGCCTTGCATTTAACTGAACGAAGTGAAGATACTTCACTCAACATTGCATCACATTAATATATGTTACAAACTAAAGAGGACGAGCGAACAATGGGTTCTTATTTCTCCCCCTCCACAATCTTAATCTCCTCTTCCGTCAATTCATACAACTCATAAACCATGCGGTCTATTTCGCGGTCGGTATCATCTATTTGCTTTTTTATTTCGAGGGCTTTTGCTTTTTCTGTTGTGAAGTAATCTTCCCACTCGGCTTCCTGAGCGAGGGTAAGTCTTATTTTTTTCTTGCCAAGTTCTGCAATAAACTCTCTATAGGATAGCAAGTACCAGTTTTGCAGCTTACCCGGTAACTCTTCCAATTCAAACTTACGCTGGAACATACGCTGGAATTTCCCAACAAGGAGCTGCAGCTCCTTGTTGTAGGCTATTCTGTTTTTGGTTGATTGTTCAAACTTTTCTGTTTGTTCGTCGTTAGCCTGCGGTACAGGGAAATGTTCGAAATACACTTTACTGATTTCACGGGTTCCACCCTGTAATTCCGGACAGTTATACCAAATCCATAGTTTAGCTAAAGAAGAGTTGAACACGGCTGTAAGATATAGCAATGATAAAGAATCATTCAGTGCTGTAAGTATAAAACATTTCTGATTCCCCAGCATCCCGCTTTCATCATACATAAATGGGAAAACAGAAGTCATATTTGGATAAATGATTTTTGGTTTGGCAAATTCATCCAGATATGCACAATTTCTTAAATTATAAGGTGTGTCTCCTTTATCTCCACGTTTTAATAACATGGGATAGAAATTATCCAAATGCTTTTTAATCTCAGGATAGTTAGTGATGTCAATTGGGAGTGTGAAATTATTTTTATCTTTTATTCCGTTATGTACATTTAAAAGATATTCATAATCAGTATAACCATAGCTTATAATATCTCTGCCCCGCACCATTGGTTTGATAATTTCTTCACTTTTAGCGTCGGCTGCTATTAGTTTTTGTCTGGTTTCTTCATCAATATAAAATGCTTCGTTATAACCTGTAAGTATCCCTCTGTAAATTGAAACCGGCAATTCTTTTAATTCAATACCGTTCTGTTTCATTTTATCAAGTTTCACAGCGTCTATATATGGTTGAATACTCCATTCTGTATCGCTAAAATTCTCAGAAGGATATTCGTAAATATTATTTTGTACTTCGGTGATAAAATCCCCATGATAGGTTTTTTGATTAAGCGACAGAACTTTGACTTTTTCAGATTTATTGCTTTTTTGAGTTACAAAAACACAAACATAGGTAGTTGCTTCCTGAAAAAACTGAATATCGCCGAAGTTTAATATTTGATGTAATCCTGTATTAGAAAGAAATTTACGCAATGGTTTGCCGTATGCTACCAGCATCCACTTATTTGGCATAATGTAAGATTGAAATCCTCCTTTTTTCAGCAGTTTATAGCCTCTTTCTGTAAAAAGGCAGTATAGGTCTGCTCCTTTGTCGAATGTTTCGTAACCACAGTTTTTCAGAATCTCGCTCATATCACCCATACTTTGCAATTGCACATACGGCGGATTTCCAATCACCACATCAAAACCACCTTTATATTCAGGTCGGAAGGCATATTGCGTGGTGCATCTCATCTTTTCAACAAGGGGCTGCAGCTCCTTGTTGATGTCAGGCAATCCATGCTTTTTTCTGTTTGTTCGGATATAGTTTATTTTATTTTGGAGTTCTGAGTTGGAGTAAGCAAGTGAATTCAAGTCAGTAAGTGTAGAATTAACAAGGGGCTGCAGCCCCTTGTTGGTATCAGCATCTGGTATTGAGTTTGCTAGCAGCCCCTTGTTGGAATCAGCATCAGGCAACGAGTCAGCAAGAGGCATGGAATTAGCAAGTGATGTCGAATTAGCATGTGGCTGCAGCCCCTTGTTGGTGTCGGGCAGTTGATGTCTGGAACTATTTGTATGTATATTGTTGATTAGAGTTTGAAGTTCTGCATCCAATGTAATGCAATTTCTGTCAAACTTTTGTGCCCACAAATGGAATGTCTCCTCTTTATCCAATCCGAGGTACTCTTTGAACTTCTGAGCCGATTTTCCTTTCAGTTTCCTTACCACATTCGGGAGTTCTTCTTCATCGCATACTAAAATGATATGTACATGGTCACTACAAATGTTGTATTCCAGACAGTTGAATTCATCCTCTGCAATAATACCAGCAATGATTCGGGTTATCTCGATAGCTTCTTTTTCATCGAAATAATAGGGGCGGTCAATATGTCCTTCCCCATTTTGCTTCATCTCTCTGACTTTGTACTTTATCATTCGGGCGGATGTCCGTGTATCGTGTGTTACCCACGTAACATGCCAAATCTTTTTCTCTTTGAGTGTAAATACCTGCGGAAACTCTTTATGCCAGTCGAAAGCCTTTTCGCCTGCCACAGCGGGATCGTCTATCAGCGAGTTACCGCATTTGATATTATTATTCAGGGAGTTGAGCTTACGGTGAGGTTTGGCGGTACGTAACCATAGCGAAAGTTTGGCTATTTCCACGCTTTCGTCGTTAATATCCACGCCAAACAAGTTGTTTCCCAGAATCGTGTTTTCGATATTGGATAACTCCATGGAGTAATGGCCTTTAAGACCTGCTATTTTTTCCTGCTGGCGGTCTATCCAGTTATGTTCGGCTATTAAAAAATCAAGTGTCCTATTCAGAAAAGCCCCACTACCGCAAGCCGGGTCAACAATGGTTATATGCAACAGCCATTCACGGTACAAGTCAAATACTTTTAGTGCTTGCTTTCGTTTGTCAGCACGCTTGTATTCAAACAGTTCTTCGCCAATACCTAATTCCGCTTTCTTATCCTCACAAAGTCGTCCAACCGTATTTTCCACAATGTATTGCGTGATGTAGCGCGGGGTATAAAAAACGCCGTCCTGCTTTCGCTTGGAGACCCCTCCCGACCTCCCCAAAGAGGAGGATGTCTTGGAATCGAGCATTTCTTTTATCTCGTCTATTTCGTTCAGACTATTTTCAAAAATATGCCCCAGAATGTTTACATCCACATCGGTATCATAGTTATATGCAGCTAATTTCAACACATTTTCTGACAGTACAGCATCTTCCACCTTAATTTGATTCAGCAAATCATCATTGGCAAATAAACCACCATTATAAGCATAAATCTCAGTACTGGCATCTTTATAGCCCACATCCAACAGTTTGAAATACTTCACAAACCGACTGTACAATGACTGATAATCGTTCATCGGGTCGTCATTGAATTTTTTCCACTTGTCCACAGTGCCTTTTACCGAATTGGCGGGAAGTAATTCTTTATCTTCGGCAAAAAGCAGAAACAAAAACCGGTCGAGAAGTTTTTGCGTTTTCTTAAACAGTAGCAGTTTGTCAAAATCGGGATTCAACGATACGAAGCTATCGAAAAGCTGTCGTTTAAAAACGGAATAATCTTTATAGAGTTGCTTTGTAATTACATCTTCGTTACTGATGGATTGATTTTTAATCTCCTGAGGCAGATTCTTAGCTATACTTTCGTAAGACAGGCACAACCATAATCGACGAAATTCGTCGAAAGTGAGGTTGAATAAGTCGAACTCTATAAAATCAACCGCATTGTCGATATAAAAACGGAGCCGTTCAAAATTGGAAGTAACAACATAGTGGCAGTTCTTATGATTATTTTTGTAGCCGAAAGCCTGTACTTCAATTTTCTTTAAATCCTGCGTCTTATGGTCTTTCAGCTCAATAACCGCTACTATTTGGTTATTGATACTAATAGCTGCATCGGCACTTTTGGCATCTGTTTCGTTTTTCTTTTCCCGGAGAAGATTGAAATTTGGTTGAGGTTGTGCAGTATATCCTAATATATTTACGAATAATGCCTCAATAAATTCACCCTGATATTGTTGCTCATTAAGTTCTAAGATATTAGCCCGAATGGCCGGATTGCCAAAATAGTCGAAGTATTTTTTGTAACTCGGAGTGAGGTCGGTAGTTAATCCCGCTAAAAACTGACGTTCAACCTGTGTTTGGAATAAAGACATGCTTATATTAGTTTGTAGTCGGTAGTTTATAATTAGAGTGCCAGAAGATTTCAACTAAAATCAGATTGATTTATAGTTAAGGAATTTAAGCTTACAAAACTACAAAATCATTTTCACATTTCTACGATTTTATTTTATATTTTTTGTTTGTGAAATTTTAATAAACACTTTTGCCACTTCTTTTTCGTTTGGAATGTGTGTGAATTTTCAAAAATAGAGGAAATGGACATCTAAAAAGCTAATTAAGAAATTGCTTTGGGGTTGACAATGGGGACATGGGGAACAAATTGTATTTTGTTAATTTAGGGTTTTATTGCAGCCCAAATAGCGAAATAACTTTGTATTGGCGGCATCAAACCAACAGATCTTACTTAAACTTTTTGTAAAAATACTGCTTAGAAATAGTGGTCAAAAATAAGATGCAATTTAAATAAGTATCTTATTTTCTTCGAAATCATTACATGCTTTTTCGTAATCATCAGGACGGCCAATGTCTAACCAATATCCTGAATGAACTTTCACTGTAGCCGGATGTTGAAATTTTATTAAATCGAGCATCAAATGATCAAAACCATACAATTGATTTTCAGGAATATAGTCGAGAATTTTTTTGTTAGCCATGT
>JADGPS010000072.1 GCA_017882285.1 Paludibacter sp.
TCCTCCGTAAATTTATATTTAAGGAACAGGTTGTAAAGTACATCCTGCATTTGTTCGGACGGAATTTGCATGGTTTTTTTAGTTGTTTTTTCTTAGTTATATAAAACGATGACAACTGAGGCTATAAGCATTTGTCCGCCAGCTGGCGGACAAAGTGAATGCGGGAGCAAAACCTGCTGAATGCACTGCTTGCCCCGCCTTAGCGGGATCAGCCAGCCAATGAACATAGAGCGTGTGTTAGGCGGTCGTAGTTATTTCTCGTTCAACCATTTCAGCCAATCATTTGCAACCTTGTCCCAATTAAATATGTCGTAATTTGGTTTGTTTTCTTTAGTCAACGGGAAATAATTGTGTTCAGTTCCTATATACGGATTGAACTGAAAGTTGTTTTTTCCTTTTCGTATAAAATCAACTCTCATAAAGTCGACAAATGGTGCACACCAATCTTTTGTTCCATAACAGACTAGTACAGGGATTTTCAGTTTTTCTAAATACTCAATTGGGGGGGTTGAAAACTCATAGGTTGCTTTATTAGTGTCGCCATGTGTCGCAGCCATTTTCGTTTTGTTCTTAACCACATCCTGCCAGTATTCAATATCATTTTCCGCACTTCTCACACTATCTGATTCAGTAGCTCTGTCTTGTTGTATAATTGACATAATTCGCCCCATTGGATTACCACTTGCGTAAATCAAATGAGTTACCAAATGAGAAACACTTGCTATTTTAGCTGCAACTGTGCTACCTTCGGAATGTCCTGCTAAAACAAGTTGCTTTTTAGAAACCCAGTTTTGTTTTTGCAAGAATTTAATTATCTCAATATCTCTGTCAACGTAATAGTCTAAAAGATTTCTGTCTGAATATTGTTTAGGATAATGTCCAGTGCTGTCAATGAAGTCAAAGCTTCTACTCAGTGTTTTTACGTCCATAATTAATGGAATATACGGTTTGCCAACTATTACTAAGTGATATTTAATTGCTAAACTGTCTGGATTAAATGGAAAAACTCCATAAGCACCTTTTTCGTCACACTTTATTAATGGTTTAGGTAAACTACCTTGACAAAAGAAGAACAATGGTTTCCGTTTGTTTTCTTCTCCTTTTTTCGATTTTATCAAAATGTCAACTTTGTCCGATTTGTAGTCAAATTGCAAATGGGTAAATCCGTAGTCCTTTGCTGTTTTCGATTGTCCAAAAATGGTTGTCGATAAAACTATAATTATTATTGTCGTAAGTATTTGTTTCATGTCTTTTTTTTCTTTCCTAATATGCCCTCTGTTCGGCGTAGGCTCTAGCCTACGTCGCAGCTAGAAGGAAAGCTCCTGCTTTCCATATTATATTATCGTATTGTTCGCATTAATGGCATTTTTTCTGTTGGCATCATTGTTTGCACAATGTTTAGCATACATGGCATACCGGCAAAATCACGTGCACTGGAATACAAATATTCTTCGGCTTTCTCTACAATGCCTGCTCTTACAGGATTCTGGTGTATATAATCTAATTTCTGAAATAAAAATTTATCACTATATATCAACTCAGCATGATTCTCGTGTGTCCAAAATTGAAAGTTTTCATTTCTTTTATGTTGTTTTGCCGAAAACTCAAACAAATCAAGCATCCATTCTTTCCGGCTTTCCGATTCCGTTTCTATGGCATTCAAGATTTTCTTTGCCGTAAAGCTCTTCATTTCACCTATTGTATCGCTTAATGTGCCTTTATCGCTGCGTATCATCAAATGTATATGATTACTCATGATTACAAAAGCATAAATTTCCAAGCCTTTATTTGCTTGACAAAACTTCAAACTGTCAATAACTATGTCCCGATACACTTTCCGAGTAAAAATATCTATCCATTTTACCACTTGAAATGTAGCATAGTGGAATGCATCTTGTTCTACTATTTTATAACCTGTGCTCATGAGGTAATAGATTTACTTGTTAACGTTGCAAATATACTTATAATGTTTGAACAGCTAATGCGCTGTAAAAGAAAAAGACACAATTGCTGGTGACCTTTTTCTTTTACAATCATACTTTGAATATGGAAAGCAGGAGCCTGCCTACCGCAGGCAGGCTTTTCCACACGACCAAGCGAAAGACACTTGGCCGAACTAAAGTCTGTTTCTTTCCTATTTTTGCACCTAATACCAACATAAACGCAACCAATTGCATTTATTTCTGCCTTAATAGCCAGCAGTATTGGATATTATTGATTTTGTTTTGATATTTTTTATTCCCTAAGTTTTTTATTTCCGTATTTTATTTCAAAGTAAATACAAGACTTTGGTAAACAATATCTAAGATTCTGCAAACATACAAAAAACATGTGAATTATGTAACGTATTTATAAAGTTGTGTAACAGATTGAATCCTAAAGTTACGGAACTTTGCCGTATTATTAATCACTTAAAAAAAACAAACAAAATGAAAAAGACAAATTATGTTCTTACATTCTCAACGTTAATTCTTTGCGTATTATTAACTTCGTGTGGACCAGGTAAAAAACTGGTTGCTTCCCGGGCTCGGGTTGATCAGCTACAAAAAGATAGCTCCGACACACACACTCAATTGAACGCTTGTATCGGTTTGGTCGAAAATCTTAGAGTGGAAAAATCAACTTTGCAAAATGAAAATGCTTTGGTATCAAATGATTTAAAATCACTTTCATCCTCATCAAAAATGACTATTGCCGATCAGGCAAATCGCTTAAAAACCCTTCAGAATATGATTCAGGCACAGAAGGATGTGATGAGTAAACTTAAAAATACAATATCCGATGCATTGATGAAATATAAAACGGATCAACTTTCAGTATCTATAAAAGATGGTAGCGTATATGTATCGCTTCAGGAAAAACTATTATTTAAATCGGGTAGCGATGTGGTTGATCCCGCTGGAGTTGCAGCACTTAAATCACTTGCCGTTGTACTAAACAACACAAAGGATATTAACGTAATGATTGAAGGCCATACGGATAATGTTCCTATTAAGACTAAATTCTTTAGAGATAATTGGGATTTAAGCGCAGCAAGAGCAACTGCAATTGTGCGTATTTTGACAATTGATAATGGTTTTGATCCTCTTCGCATCACAGCATCAGGAAGAAGTGAATTTCGCCCATTAAAAGCAAATGATTCAGTTGAAGGTCGTGCCGGTAATCGCCGTACGGAAGTTATCTTATCACCTGATTTGAATGAACTGTATAAACTGTTGAATCAATAAATTTTAAGAGCCAAGAATCAAGAATCCTGGCTCTTTGTTCTATCTATGAATTATGTAAGCTTTTTCGAAAATTGTGTAACAAGTATCGGAAATCATACTCCTATCTTTGAACTATAAAAAAATATTCAGTTAAAACCTGAAATATTCTGAATTACTAACTTATTAAAAACGACTCCCCATGAAATCAAACATTAAAATCTTTACCGTATTCCTTGTATTGATGACAGCATGCGTATTATTACCCGGACAGGCAAAAGCGCAACAATCTTATGTAAGTTTTCAGATTTTCTATGATCAATTAAGCCCTTATGGTCAATGGGTTGACTATTCCGATTATGGCTATGTATGGATTCCTGATTCGGGATCTGATTTTGTTCCGTATTCAACCGACGGTCATTGGATTCTGACTGAATATGGCTGGACATGGGCATCAGATTACATTTGGGGCTGGGCAACCTTTCATTATGGTCGCTGGAGTTTTGATGATTATTTCGGCTGGTTTTGGGTGCCCGATAATGAATGGGGTCCTGCTTGGGTAAACTGGCGGCAAGCCGATGGTTATTATGGTTGGTCACCAATGGAACCGGGCATAAGTATTAATATGAGTTTTGGCAGACCTTATGACAGTCATAACGATCATTGGTTGTTTGTAAGAGATAGGGATTTTGAAAGATCGGATTTACATAATTATTATGTCAATCAATACGATCATGACAGAATTGTTAGAAATTCAACCGTAATTAATCTGACTTACATTGATAATGACCGAAATACAACCTATGTTTCAGGTCCTTCCAGAGATGCCGTACAAAGGGCTACAGGAAGAACGATTAGACCCCTTACTATTTATGAAAATAATAAACCGGGACAACAAATTAATAACGGGCAGTTACGCATTTACAGACCTCAGATTGAAAAAAATAATAGTGGAAGAAATGCGGTACCTACACGTGTAACAAACCTGAAGGATGTGAAACGAGCTCCTGTTACGAATACAATAAATCAAAATCGGATTGGAACTTCGGGAAACAGACCTGCAACACAACCTGTTAATACGGTAAATCCACAGAATAATAATGCTCAACAGCGGAATGTAAATCAGCAGAATATTAATAATCAGGGTCAACAAAACAGAACTATTGCACCGGCAAATCAGAATCGGAATATTCAACCTATTCTAACTCCGGCTGATAATACCAGACCGGTTAGACAGCCAAATGTTGTCAATCCACAGAATAATAATGTTCAACCCATTCAACAACGAAATGTTGTCAATCCTCAAAATAACAATGTTCCGTCCGTGCAACAACGGAATGCGAATCAGCAGAACAATGTTCAACCTGTACAACAACGGAATGTTATCAATCCACAGAATAATAATGTTCAACCTGTTCAACAGAGGAATATAAATCAGCAGAACAATGCTCAACCCGTTCAACAACGGAATTTTGTCAATCCTCAAAATAACAATGTTCCGTCCGTGCAACAACGGAATGCGAATCAACAAAATAATGCTCAACCCATTCAACAACAGAATGTTGTCAATCCTCAAAATAACAATGTTCCGTCCGTGCAACAACGGAATGCGAATCAACAGAATAATAACCCGCAGCAGAGAAATCCATCACCCGGAAATTCGGATCGTACTAATCAACAAATACCTCCTCAACCTGCTCAACCGGTTCAACAGCGTGAAGTAAATCCGTCAAACAATGCTCAACCGGCTCAGCAACGGGTTATTAGCCAGCCAAATAATAACACGCCGGCAAGACAACAGAAATCAATAAAACAACAGGTTAAGAAAGAACAGGACAAGGTTCCGGATACTCAACCCGAAAAAAAATAAAATGGATAAATATTGATAAACAAACGGTTCATTTTTTACGTTAGTAATAAAACTCTTATTATGTCAACTATCTGGGCTTATTCACTAACTGTTTTTATGGCATTTTTTGCCATTATGAATCCAATAGCCAATATCCCGATTTTTGTCAAACTAACAGAAGGTCAAAACGAAAAGAAGAAAAAAGAGATTGCAAAAACCGCAAATATCGTTGCTTTTCTTATCGTTTTGGCTTTCATCCTTATTGGTCAGTATATTTTCCAGATATTTGGGCTGACTATTCCCGCCTTTAAAGTATTTGGTGGTATTCTCATCTTTTTTATCGGGTTTGATATGCTTCAAACTAAAAAAACGAATGTGCATCTCGATGGAGATACTACTTTCGATGATGGGATTGCCATTTCACCTTTAGCCATACCTATTTTAGCCGGTCCGGGAACGATTGTTACCGCCATGAATTTTGTGGTAAAAGCAAGTATCCTTTATTTGGGAATAACGATTTTCATTTTTGCATTAATTGTACTAATGACTTATTATGCATTTATTTACAGTGGATATATTGTTCGTTTTGTAGGTGATAAGCGGTTTGTCATTGTTGGCAAAATCATGGGCTTAATTATCGGGGTGTTGGGAGCCAATATGTTGATACAAGGAATTAAAATGGCGTTTAATATTTAGAGCCAAGACAAAAGAGCCAATGGAGCTTGCGACATCCCGCTGGCGGGAGACAAAGGAATCAAGAATAAGGAGACAAGAACCAATCAAAGAACAATCCCGATTGGTATTGGAACGGAAAAAATGAATATCAGACTATTAAAAATTTAAGTAGTAGGACAAATATAATGTCGTATTTATATCGTTTAGATAATCCTTCGAGATTTTGAATTTACTTAGTGAAACTTAGTGTTTTTGTGGCTTAGTGGCTAATATTTTCTTGCCACCAAGACTCTAAGACTCAAAGAAACACAAAGTATAATACGACATTATTTAGTTCCACTTACTTATATGTCAGATTAATAAATTCGTTTTATATTAAAACACCAAATCAATGGAACAAGATATTCAGTCTTTTTGGAGTAACTCCGCAGCAGAATTACTAAAAAAACTTCAGGTAAAAGTTAGCGGTCTTACTTCCGCTGAAGCTAACCAACGACTCAAAGACTATGGACCGAATCGCTTGAAACCTCAAAAACGTTCGGACGCATTTACACTTCTTCTTTCACAGTTCAAAAGCCCGATTATTCTCATTCTATTACTTGCAACCGTGTTGTCCATCTTTTTGCATAATCTGGTTGATGCATCCATCATTCTTACCATCGTTATTATAAGTGGTTTGCTTGGTTTCTGGCAGGAATTCAGTGCATCCAATGCGGTAGCGAAATTGCTTGCTATCGTGCAAATCAAAGCGACGGCACTGCGCAATGGAAAAGAGCAGGAAATTCATATAGAAGAAATTGTGCCGGGCGATATTGTTATCCTCAATGCAGGTGACATTGTGCCGGGCGATTGCCTGATTCTTGAAGAGAAAGATGTGTTTGTAGATGAAGCCATGCTTACAGGCGAGACTTTTCCGGTTGAAAAATCTGTTGCGGTATTACCTGCCGACACTGCCCTAGCACAGCGAACAAATACCGTTTGGATGGGCACACATATAGTAAGCGGCACTGCAAAAGCAGTAGTTACCTTTACCGCCAAAAACACCGAATTTGGGAAAGTGTCCGAACGGCTGAAACTAAAACCGCTTGAAACGGAATTTGAACGGGGAATTCGTCGATTTGGCTATTTCCTTGGTGAAGTCACACTGATATTGGTGGTTCTGATATTTGCCATCAATGTTTATCTCCATCGGCCTGTTCTGGAAGCTTTTCTTTTTTCATTGGCACTGGCGGTTGGCTTAACTCCACAACTATTACCCGCCATTATCAGCATCAACCTTGCTCATGGTGCCAAAAAAATGGCTGAAAAGAAAGTCATTGTAAAACGGCTTGCTTCCATCGAAAACTTCGGAAGTATGAACATAATATGTTCCGATAAAACCGGCACCCTCACCGAAGGAATTGTTCAGGTACAATCTGCCCTCGATGTAAATGGAGATGCAAGCGAAAAAGTTTTTCTGTTTGCTTATCTCAATGCTTTCTACGAAACCGGCTTCACAAACCCCATCGATCAGGCTATTCTCAATCATCGGAAGATTGATTTGAAAGAATACAAAAAACAGGATGAAATTCCCTATGATTTCCTTCGAAAACGGTTGAGTATTGCCGTTAAACAAGGCAATGAACATTTTATGGTAACAAAAGGTGCTTTGACGAATATTCTCGAGGTTTGTTCATCCGTTGAAACGAAAGAGGGTAAAGTCGTGAAAATTGCCGGCATGCAGAGTTCGATTCAGAAACACTTTGAAGAGTTTAGCAACCTGGGCTTTCGAACATTGGGAATTGCTTACAAAAAATTGTCATCCGAAGCACTCATAAGCAAAAGCGATGAAGCGGATATGACCTTTGTTGGATTTCTCACCCTTTTTGACCCGCCAAAGGCAAACATAGCTGAAACCATTGCCAGCTTAAAGAAACTCGGCATTTCACTCAAAATTATTACCGGCGATAATCATTTGGTGGCAGCCAGCCTGAGCAAAAAGATGGGACTGGCGGATAATAAAATCATTACCGGTCCGGAACTTCATAAAATGAGCGATGCTGCACTGCTCCGGCAAATTAGTTCCATTGATGTTTTTGCAGAAATAGAACCCAATCAGAAAGAACGAATTATCATTGCAATGAAAAAAGCCGGCAATGTGGTCGGTTATATGGGTGATGGTATCAATGATGCTTCGGCACTTCATGCCGCCGATGTAGGAATTTCTGTCGATACCGCGGCCGATGTTGCCAAAGATGCTGCTGAGATTGTTTTGCTTGAAAAAGATTTGAGTGTTTTGGTGGAAGGAGTCCGTGAAGGACGAACCACCTTTGCCAACACGCTGAAGTATGTGTTTATGGCCACCAGTGCTAATTTTGGAAATATGTTCAGCATGGCCGGAATTTCACTCTTTATTCCTTTTCTTCCGTTGTTGCCCAAGCAGATATTGCTAACCAACCTGTTGACCGACTTTCCGGAAATGACCATTGCCACTGACAATGTAGATGATGAAATGGTGGATCATCCCCGACGATGGGATATCAAGGCCATTCGTAAGTTTATGATTACGTTCGGTTTGGTAAGTTCCGTGTTCGACTACCTAACTTTTGGCCTTCTTTTGCTTATTCTTCATGCCAATGAAAGTCAGTTTCGTACCGGCTGGTTTATGGAATCGGTTATCTCGGCATCGATGATTGTGTTGGTTATTCGAAGTCGGAAACCTTTTTTCAAGAGCAAACCGGGGAAATATTTATTAATAGCAACGGTGTCGATTGCCGTTGTGACGATCATTTTTCCATTCACTCCACTGGGAACTATTTTCGGATTCAGCCCGCTCAGTTTAACCACTTATTTGCTTTTGTTGCTGATTGTAGTGCTTTACATCTTTGCTGCCGAAATCACCAAAACCATTTTTTATAAAGTGGTGAAATTTTAAATCCAAATTCTAAACGATAATTTTATAAAATAAATCAAATGAAAACAACAGGTATTATTATAATGCTGATTGGGATAGGATTAACCATTTTCACAGCCGTTACATTTTTTACTAAAGAGAAAGTAGTTGATTTAGGGATAATTGAAGTTACCCGGAATCAACCACATTACCTCAACTGGTCACCGTTTATTGGTCTGGCAGTGATGGTTATTGGAGCTTTTGTAATTTTACAAGGCAGAAAAAAACCGTAAGTAGATTTTGTTTTTTTGCCCTCTTTTAGCGGAAGTAGAAGAGAAGGATAAACTTGTGCAATTCAGGTGACAAAACTAACGCTCAATCCCCAACAACTTCCACCCACATTTTGTCCCTATTTCATCCAAGTCTGCAAAATTGCATACATTGGATAGTTGAGTCTGAGCGAAGCGATGGCTTCAATTCAATTGATTTTCTTTTGTTATTGTTTATCATTAAGGCATGCCTTGTTCCTGTTTTTTTTATTTATTCATTTCCATCTCTCGTTTCTTTTTCTTTTCAGCTGCCACTTTTGCTTTATTGTCAAAATAGCCTTTAAAAAGGAAATTATGTTTTGCAGCCGTCATGGTTTCATCTATGCTTTTGGTACTTTGTTTGAGATTTACCATCGTTTTATTCAGGTTTTCAGCCATCTTTTTATCCTGAATTAATCGACCCAGCGTTCCCTCACCTTTATTGATTTTTATCATTATCTGGGCAAGTTGATCGGTAATGATTTCTGCATTTCCTGCTGTCACGAGCAAACTTTTCATTATGGCGTCAGTTTCTACCGGTTCATTCGATTCCAGTTTCTGGCCATCTTTTGCCAAAGGAGCATCTGTAATTCCTTGTGAAATAATGATAAGTTTGTCGCCGATAATACCTTCCGAACCAATGGATACCCTGCAATCGGATTTAATAAATTGCCAGACATCCTTTTTTATCAACATATTTATCCGAACTGTCGAATCATTGACAATACTTATATTGTCCACAGTTCCAACGTTGATTCCGGAAAACCGGATTTTATTTCCAACTTGTAATCCACTTATATTGTGAAAAGTGGATGTAAGCTTAAATACCGGATTAAAGAGATTCTTTTGTTTTCCGATAATAAATACGGCAAGAATGAATATTGTCAATCCTCCTGCAACAAAAAGTCCTAAACGGAATTTAAATTTTTGAGTGTGTGTGTCCATAATTTGGTTAATTAGTTGATTAGTTAATTGGTTGATTAGTTAATTGGTTGAGTTGATATTATTTGTGATGTGTTATTAATTAAATGGTTTATAAGTTGGTTTGAACCAGTTAACTAATTAACCATTTGACCAATTAACTATTTTACTTTTTATTTGAAAAACGCTCTGATAATCAAATCTGTTGATTTCTCAAATTTATTTAAATTCCCTTGTTCATATACTTCACCATCCTGCAACATGATAAGTCTGTCAGCCGTCATTCGGGCACATTCAATATCGTGGGTGATAATGATAGAAGAAGTTTTATATTTTTTTTGAATGTCGTTGATAAGTGAACTTATCTCGTCCGATGTTACCGGATCAAGTCCGGTAGTTGGTTCATCATAAAGCATTATCATTGGGTCAACTACAATAGTTCGTGCCAGGCTGATTCGTTTCCGCATTCCACCTGATAATTCCGATGGCATTTTATTTAAAACTTCCGGTAATCCTACATTTTCCAACGCTTCAATAATCTTTTCATCGATTTCTTTTTGTTTTAACTGCTTTTCCATTCTTTTGAGCGGAAATTCCAGGTTTTCTTTCACCGTCATGGAATCGTATAATGCACCACTTTGAAAAAGAAAACCGATTTTCTGACGAACATCGTCTAATTCTTTTCGTTTTAATGTCAACACATTCTGATCGAAAACATTAATTATTCCACTATCCGACCGTAATAAACCTACGATACATTTTATTAATACAGATTTACCGCTACCTGATTTGCCCAGAACTACCAGGTTTTCACCATCAAATAGTTTGAATGAGAGATTTTTTAAAACCTCCTGATTTCCAAATGATTTATAAAGGCCATTTATTTCAATAACCGGTTCTTTGGTACTCTTTTTTGGTGAATCTAATAATACTGATTCTGTTTGTTCTGTTTTCATTTTACCAACATATCTGTTACTTGCACTGCAATCATATCAACAATCAGCACTAACAGTGATGCCAGCACAACAGCTGAGTTTGCTGCTTTACCTACACTTTCTGTTCCGCGTCCGGCATTGTATCCTTTATAGCAACCAACTATTCCGATAACTGCCCCAAAGAAAAACGATTTTACCACAGCAGGTATAAAATCCAGAAAATCGATATTTTTAAATGCCTGCGAAAAAAACAGAACAAATGATACATCTCCTTTTATATTAGCTCCTATCCAGCTTCCAATTATGCCCAATGCATCAGCATACAGGATTAACAGCGGAATCATCAGTGTTGCAGCCCAAACCCTTGTTACAACTAAAAACCGCATGGGATGGGTGGAAGAGACTTCCATTGCTTCAATTTGTTCGGTAACTTTCATGGAACCCAATTCGGCTCCCATGCCCGAGGCAATTTTTCCGGCACAGATAAGACCTGTTATTACCGGCCCCATTTCACGAATTAATGAAATGGCAACCATACCCGGAAGCAATGTTTCGGCTCCAAAATTTGCAAGTACAGGACGGGATTGAATGGTAAGAACTAATCCCATGATGGTGCCTGTTACTGATATAAGCGGTAACGATTTATATCCAATATTGAAACATTGATGAAAAAATTCCCGTACTTCGAATTTGCGGGAAAATGTTTCTCTAATTAAGCGTGCAATAAACAAAATAACATCAGCAAAATCAGTCAGGAAATTGTGTGCTTCTTTCGTTTTTGCTAACGTTTTTTCGCTGAGCTTTATGGTGTGATGCAAAGCGATTTCTTTAGCCCTTTTAACCGGAATAATGATTTTCATTTCAGTGTCTAATTTGTTATTTGGTTCTGTTTAAATTTTTTATGTCCTAAGTCCGCAAACTGAAGGAGATGTAAATTACATTCGTCTCCTAAATCCGCTGCATAACCAAGAAAATACCCACTAATACTACGCTTGTTACCCGCAATTTATCCCGCCAAGCGAAATTAAAATTATTTGATGCAAATATAACGGGTTATCAAATCGTGAGTGTTACACAACTTTTGAAATAGTTTACAAGATTCACACATTCACTGGTTATGTGATTTCTTTTGGTATACCGACAGGCAATACGATAATGAGAAATTAATTAAAATTTCGTTGAAAAATATCAAATAGGCTTCAAAACGGATAATCATTTTATTTTATAATCGAAGCGGGAATATAATGTGTGAATTATGTAACTTATTCTCATTTATATATAACTTTATCTTAAATATTGAACATTATCTTTGACAAAAAATATTTTTACTATTAACCGACAACTTAAAGTGAAAATTTAATGTGTTTTTCTACAGAAGCGAGTTTTGCCGGAGGTGTTATCATTGCAGCTATAGGTGTTGCAACACTTAGAAAAGTTCATAAACCATCGCAGATTGTGTTTGCAAGTATTCCTTTATTTTTTGGAATTCAACAAATTGTTGAAGGTTTTGTGTGGTTGGCATTGCAAAATCCTGATTATGGCTGGGTTCTAAAACCTGCTACCTACTCATTCTTAATAATGGCTGAAGTGTTTTGGCCTTTTATGACGCCTCTTGCGGTTTTACTGATGGAAAAGAAAGAAAAAAGAAAAAAAATATTGCGAGTTCTATTGGGTATTGGAGTTTTAGTGTCAATTTATTTTATAGTTTGTTTATTGTCTTTCAATGTGACTCCGGAAATTAGGGGTTATCATATTGAGTATGTTGAGGGTTATCCTAAATCATTACGTATAATCGTTTTTTCAATCTACTTAATTACATCAATTGCTCCACTGTTTGTTTCCACCATTAAAAGAACCTATTTATTAGGCATTTTAATGGCTTTGTCATGTTTAGTTTCCATAATATTTTTTACACTCTATGTTACTTCGGTATGGTGTTTTTTTGGTGCTTTGATAAGTATAGTAATTCTTTGGATACTAAGAGATGCAAGAAGGAAATACATTCTTGAAAAATAGTTTATTAAATCAGTGAAAAACATTCTTATTAAGATAATTGTTATAATCATGTGATTTGTTTTCAAAGTTTTGTATTGTTTTCCCGAATAAAGTACTGTATCTTTACAAACACATATTTTTAAAAATTACTATTTTGAAGTTATATATCAAATATATGGTTAGTAATCGCTGTAAAATGGCAGTGAAAGAAAAGTTAAGAAAGCTTGGACTTCACTTCATTATGGTCGATTTAGGCGAAGTAGAGATTATGGAGACAATTTCTTCAGATCAGCACGAACAATTGAAAAAGTCATTAAAAGAATCCGGACTTGAATTAATGGATGACAAGCGTGCTGTTTTGATTGAAAAAATAAAAAATGTAATCATTGAAATGGTTCATCATTCCGATGGAATGATTAAAGTAAATTTTTCGGATTATTTAAGTGAAAAACTGAATCACGATTATACCTATCTGGCTAATTTATTCTCAGAAATACAGGGAACAACAATTGAACATTTCATTATTGAACATAAAGTTGAACGTATTAAAGAATTAATCATTTACGACGAATTAAACATTACTGAAATAGCATGGAAGATGAATTACAGCAGTGTGGCGCATCTTTCCAATCAATTTAAAAAAGTGACAGGGCTATCACCTTCTCATTTTAAACAACTGAAGGAAAAAAGGCGAACCCCGATTGAAGAAATTTGACTAGCCCCTAAATCCCCCAAGGGGGACTTAAAGACGAAGTATCTATAAAAAGAACATAAAGAAATAAACTAAAACAGGTCTTTAAAAGTCCCCTTTAGGGGATTTAGGGGCTTATTAATATGCAACGATCTAAGACACATGAATCGCAATACACCAGAAGTTTAATAGAAGCCAGTCTGGATCCGTTAGTTGCCATCAGTCCCGAAGGTAAAATTACGGATATGAATGAGGCATTTACGAACATTACAGATATTTCACGCAAAAAACTTACGGATACCGATTTTGATTCTTATTTTACCGAACCACAAAAAGCACGTGAAGTTTATCAGGAAGTATTTGCGAAAGGCTTTGTGAAAAATTTTCCCTTAACCTTAATGGATGGTAAGTTGACAAATATGTTATTGAACGGTTCTGTTTATAAAGATGATAACGGAAACGTGCTTGGTGCAGTTGTTGTGGCAAGAGACATTACCGAGCAAAAATGGGCTTTAGAGTTGCGTGCTGCCAACAAAGAACTTGCTTTTCAAAACGATGAAAAAGAAAAACGGGCTAATGAGTTAAGTATTGCCAACAAAGAACTTGCCTTTCAAAGCGAATTGAAAGAACACAGAGCAGCAGAGAAAGAAAAACGGGCAGCAGAATTAATCATTGCTAACAAAGAACTTGCCTTTCAAAACGATGAAAAAGAGAAACGTGCAGCAGAATTAATTATTGCCAACAAAGAACTTGCCTTTCAAAACGATGAAAAAGAAAAACGGGCTGATGAGTTAAGTATTGCCAACAAAGAACTTGCCTTTCAAAGCAAATTGAAAGAACACAGAGCAGCAGAGAAAGAAAAACGGGCAGCAGAATTAATCATTGCTAACAAAGAGCTTAAATTCCAAAATGAAGAGAAAGAGAAACGTGCTGCTGAATTAGGTATTGCTAACAAAGAACTTGCCTTTCAAAACGAAGAGAAAGAAAAACGTGCTGCTGAATTAGGTATTGCTAACAAAGAACTTGCCTTTCAAAACGAAGAGAAAGAAAAACGTGCTGCAGAATTAATTATTGCCAACAAAGAACTTGCCTTTCAAAACGATGAAAAAGAGAAACGTGCTGCTGAATTAGGTATTGCCAACAAAGAGCTTGCCTTTCAAAACGATGAAAAAGAGAAACGTGCTGCTGAATTAGGTATTGCTAACAAAGAACTTGTCTTCCAAAACGAAGAGAAAGAAAAACGTGCTGCTGAATTAGGTATTGCTAACAAAGAACTTGTTTTTCAGAACGATGAGAAAGAAAAGCGCGCTGCAGAATTAAAAATAGCAGATAAAGAACTTGTTTTTCAAAACGAAGAAAAAGAAAAACGTGCTGCAGAGTTAATTATTGCAGATAAAGAACTTGTATTTCA
>JADGPS010000073.1 GCA_017882285.1 Paludibacter sp.
TACTGATTTTAATCCCATTCTTCTGGATTTCAATATCAGTTATATTACTCCCTTTTTTGAAAGCAATGTAAAACTTTTGTGGCTTCACTTCAATATCCGCCGAAAGATCAAGAATTGCCGCTTTGAATTTCTCGTATAACTCAATAGTTTCATCAGGTTTACCATTTAAATGGTCATCTTCTGTAAAAACTTTAATTTCTTTGGTTATATCTTGTAATTCTTTGTTCCGGTCAGTTATGGCTTTTATGCTTTCGGCTGCATTACTTTTCTTAATCTGATTGATGGAAACTATGCCGTTTTCATACTGTTTTAATTCCCATAGCTCTATGGCAATATCTTTAAAATTGGTCGCTTCCCTTTGGTTTTCTGTAAATCCGGGAGATACAAATGCAACACACGTTTGAGACCAATCTACATCACCCCGTAATATACTCTTTTTCAAACTTTCGTTATATTCCAAAACAAAATCAGCTTTATTTTGAAGCATTAAATTTAAATAAGTAAAACCTTGATCTACGACACTACTATTTCGGTCCCGCTTATATTCAATAATGACAAAAGCTTTCGATTGTGAATCATATCCGAGAGTATCAATGCGTTTATTCTTAATTGTGAACTCAGATTTTACCAGTTCAAGTCCCATAATTATAGGCAGGTTGTTTTCAAATAAGCATTGAATCTCTCGTTCCAGTTTAAATGGATTTTCTTTTATTCCTTCAAGTTTTGAAGTTATGTTTTTGAATAAAGCCATAGTATATGTTTTTAAAATTATATTTTATTGCAACGGATTTTGTATGTTAACCCTTTCTGTTACTGTCTATTTTATATTGAAGTTACAAACTTCTTTTATTTCCAGCTTGCCTGCGGCAGGTCCAAGTTACACTTCGCTAAACTTGAACTAGAGTTAGTTTCGTCTCCAATTCTTGCTCTAGGAAGGAAAAAGCACCACTTTTTCAGATTCAATAATCTGATTCCCAATGATAGGCCAAATCATTTTCTTCTTTAATAAAGGACATATTCAGTCCGACTGGACTACGCCAAACATGGATAGGATTCTAATTCAGATCAATAAAATAGTGGTATAACTGTATCGGATTTTGTACAATCTTCCTATCATTTATCGATTCTAACTTTTCAACTTTTGGAAATGAATTAATTGGATTTAATTTTTCATTAAGGTTTGTCCAATCAATATCAGGGTCAATATTAGATTTTGACAATTCTCCAATCCATGAATTTACTTTATCTATCCATTCAATTGAAGTTCTACTTTGAACATATCCAAACATACCACATATTGACAAATGAACTGCATGTTCTCCGCGTTTAAGTCTTTCAATACCACCTCTTACACCACTAACATATTCTTTATATTTTGAGGTTTCAGAAAACCGTTTTGCTTCAAACTCAATGATGGTGACAGGTTTGATATCTTTAGTTAGTATAACTACGCCTATATCAGTTTCTTTGTAGGAATTAGGTTGAGTAGGATTTTTGCCAAAACAAAATGGTGAAAATCCGGAATATGGTTCTTCTCTCAAACAGATGTTAAAATAATAAACCAGAAAGTCACTGATTCTATTTTCCTTATCAGAATCTTTGACCGCCTGATAATAAGGACAAAAACCAGGGATAGTACAATCAATAAATTCCAACAAAACAGTGACCTCGTGTTTTGGTTCAACACTAAGGTCATCTATCTTTGGAGCATTATATGTTTGTATATTGTTCCTAAGCATCAATAATATCGGGCTTTAATATAGTCTGCAAATGCTTCATCAGCATCTCTCAAAGCAATGGAAGGCAACCAATAACGCAATTGCTTTGGCTTGGCAAGAATGATACAATCCTTACCATACGCTTTCAAAATCCTTTGAGTATGGTAACTTTTATTCTCATTCTTATTTGTAGGAATAATTTCTTCTATATATTGTTCGAGATTAGTTCTTTTCTCTGTTTGATGATTATAATTTTCATCTGTATATTCAAAATGTACTGCATAATACTTCCCAGCATCTAATATCTTAAATAAACGGAATGCTTTATTATCTACTTCATAAACCCTGTTTAAAGTTTGGCAAAATACGTTTGAAAATTCTTCAATTTGAGAATACGTACTGAATATTGAAAGATTATTTAAGTTGTTATTTAATTGAAAATTTAATCCGTCTTTTATTAGAATATGATCGGATTTTGAGATAGCAATTTCAGACTCATTTTCAGGATATGGCAAATTCATTAAATCATATTTAATTAGTGCAGTAGCACGGTTAATCAAAAATTGACCACTTGTAGCTGCAACATAAAACCTTAAAACATCAGAATAATCCTTCAAATAAGAATATAGCTTTAACAATTCTGCTTCATTTGAGCCATGAATGCCAATTATTTTATCTCTGAAAACGAGATATTCATTTAAGTATTCTATAATTAATTTCTCTTTTCCTATATTTGCTTTTATAAGAATATGAGGTGGTGAAAAAACGTCTTTAAGACTGGGAGTGTCGAATGTTTCAATAGTGCATTCAACTATTTGGGAATGGTCTATCCCTTTTTCATTTAATGCTTTAGTTGGAAGAAAATTTTTACCAGTTATATAATAAGCAGGTTTACCATCTTTCCCTTCAATAAATCCTTCTCTTGCAACCCAACCATCAACTTTTCTTATTTCCAAAAATTGATTCAAAGTTCTTAGTCGTGAAAGTCTTTCAACAAATGATGTAATTCTTCCACCACCTATCAAATTTGTCTTCCAAATATATGGTTTATTTATAACAGCTTGTTTATTGACTATATGAAAATCGTAATGATCAAATTCGAGAAACAAACGATTTACATTTGAGAAAGTACGATTCGCCACAACATGCAAAACATCATTTTTGTCCGGTTCCGATTTTTGAAGAAAGACAGCTGCTGTAGCGACATTTTTAGAACCCCACAATACATCGGACAGCTTAGTAAAATCAATTATCTGCAATAAGTTATGTTTAGAAAATAGTTCTTGTTTAAATTCTACATCTTTCTGGTAAAAAAGAGGACCTGAAGGCTGTATAAGACAAAGTATAGCATCTTGTTTTAAAAGCTTCATGGCTTGCACCAAAAAATGTAAAGCAGGATTTTCGTCAGGGATTTTTATTTCACTTTTATAGCCATATTGGATTGCTAAATTAGTAAAATACTCATTTCTTTTCGGCTCTTTCCCATCAACATGTTGTAAATTGAATGGAGGATTCCCAATTACTAAATTGAAATCAGCAATTGGCTTTTGAACTATAAATATAAAGAAGTCTTTTGAAACAATATTCTTCTCCCCTAAGTCTGGAAATTTCAGTTCTTGCCAAACTGGAGGCTTTAAATCAACTTCGTCCAACAATGCCAATGCCAAACTGAATACAGATAATCGAATGGCATCTTCCTGAATATCTATTCCGTAAATACTATTTAAAAGAAGTTCTTTAAGTGTATCTAATGATGGTTTTTCGAGTTGTCCGGTCTGCATCCATCTATCATATCTCCACCATTGGATGATACGTTTGTAGGCTTTCACCAGAAATATTCCCGACCCGCAACTAACATCGATTAGCTTAAAATCCTTCACTGGTCTTTTAAGCGGCATACATTCATCCACCAAAGTACCAACAATCATTTCGGGAGTATAAACAATATCCTTACTGTTTGTTAGGAGTTCTTCATATACAGAACTAATCAACTCAACCGGTAAGTGAGAAAAAGAATACAATCGCCAGATAACATATTGATCATTCTTGACATTTCCATCAAGGTATTCTGCTAATTGCTTAACTTCCGATTTGCAGATGGCATCTCTTTCATTTGCTTCGTTAACTTTATCCCACTCAAAAATTTTACCATTAAAATCACTTGCAAGTTGATCAAGCAAATCCAGTAACTTCCCGTCACGAATTACATCACAGAAGTCCTTGCAATTATAATTTTTTTGAAAGTATGTGCTTGCAAAATATCCGGTTACATTTTCTTGATCGCGTTCTTCTAAATATTTAATAAGCAAACATTGAACTAGTAATTTTAAAGAGACATGGCTATCTAATCCTGAATCTTTCTGAAAACCATTGTATACTTTTTTCAGGCCGCTAATTAAATCCCGGTAAGCAGATTTTTCAAACTTAAAATGCTTTTCATTGTTTTTTTCTTCCCAAAACAATCCGTTGTCAAAACTATGGGCTGAAAAGTCTTTAATCGCTTTACCTGTTAATTTAATTGTTTCGAATGCCTGATTTTCTTTATCATCTCTGGCTCTTTCCCTTGCATCAAAAACAGAGACTTCCGATTTATCAATAATGAAATACATCGGCACTTGGCAACCACTCCAAACCTTAACGTGAATATCTCTCCGCTTTTCTGTCAGGTGATTGTTAGTATTGTCATAAATATAAATTTGTGGAACAGCACCTCTTCCGTCTGCAAAATAACGGAAATAAACAGCATCAGCATCAAATTTTTCTTTTGCCGTTTCTAAAGCAAATAAAATGTCAGGAGAAGTCGAAATACGGTCTAGCTTATCATAGTTGGCTGTCAAAACAACACCTCCATCTTCTGACTTTGTCAAAAAAGTGAAGTTCAGTTTTTCAATATTTTCTATGAAAATCGTTTCAGCCATTATTAAAATAATATTTTTATAAAATAAAACGCAAATATAGCATTTTTTATCAAAACCTTGAAGTTTACATTATCAAAAATGATACGATATTTTGAATCCCAGTTCTTAAATTTGGAAATATATATTATGCCAACTCACAAAAGAATGGTTAGAATAAGTTCATTTAACATTATGCTTTTTTATTCTAGAAAGAAAATTACAGATTGTGCTATTGCAGCTATAGTTGCAGCTATTGCTGCCCATGCACTATATTTACTTTGCTTACCAGCTGTTTCAATCATATCTATCATAGAAACACCCGGTTTAACTTTTAAACTTCCCCTTGAACTTATAAACCATAGGATCGCCGCGATTATTGAAGAAATTGCAACGATAAAACTAAATATTTTCATAATTCTTTATTTTTATTTTAAATTCTCTAAATTTTCAATATTAAAATCATTTTCTAAGTCTTAAAGTCTATCCATCGGTGCTCTTAATCTTATTTCTCCTCCACAATCCCTACCTCCTCTTCTGTCAACCCATACAGCTGATAAACCAACTGATCTATCTCGGATTCGAGGGTGGTGGTGTCAGCGTTATTTCGCTTATTAATTAATACATTTTCGACTAAGTAAATCAGTTCATTATTATTTGTATCACAAAGAGGAGAATTTCTAAGATAAATTGGTTTAATCTCATAGTCAAAAAATCTATTTGAATACAACCAGTTAAATAGAGATGAGTTTAACACTCCCAAAAGTCCTTTTAAGTTATAATCTTTACGAGCAATGATATTTGACAATCTATTTAAATTATACTTTTGGTCTGTATCAATTGTCGCAACTATACGTTGTTTTATCGATAAATTTCTCGTTCTTACAACAAGAATTTTTTCTTCTTTTAAAAATCTTTCATCAGGTAATGTACGTCCCAAGCTACCTCTACTTTTTACATATTCTCTGTCATACATTATGTATCCAACTGTGTTCACAGCTCCATATCTAGAAATTCCAGTTCCAGGAACCATTTTATGATAACGATCATCAATTTTTTGTTCAGAAGTTAAATCAGATTTAATGTATCCAGTATTTATACCAACTCCAAACTCATAGCCCATCTCTATTACTGGGAATTCAGTTAATAACCTATTTACGAAATTATAACCAGAGTCTTTTAATAGATAATCAAAAACATATTCATTATTTAACGAGAATCTATTTTGATTTACTTTATATGCCTCTGTTGTAAAAAGCTTGGATGGAATTTGTGGAGTTACTACATCAAAATCATTATCTTCAATTTTTTTATTCTGAACAATATAAACAGCTGAATCAACCGTAGCTTCATCAAATACATTGGGTCCTAGTGGAGCTAGTAATTCAAATTTAATATTATCTAATAGAAACTTTCTTGTTTTTTCAAAAGAATTCTGAAGAATGAAAGAAGAGTTTGTTATAAAAGAATGATAGTATCTTAATTTTGTAATGTAAACAGCTCTTTCAATGAAATACTTATACAATTCAAAATTCCCAGAATTACTATAATAATTTTTTGTAAAATAATCTTTTATTGGTTCTATGTCAGCATTACGATATACATACGGCGGATTCCCAATCACCACATCAAATCCCACAAAGTCCCCCTCATCATTCAGTACTTCGGGAAATTCAAACCGCCATTCGAAGGCATTTTCGTAGATTTTATTGTTACGTATTTCTTCCAGTTCGGCTTCCAGTTTAGCAATTTTTGTTGTTTTTTCTTCTACCTCTTTATTGAACTTTGCTTTTTCGGTTTTCGATAATTCGAACAGTTGTGTTTGATTGGATATTTTATACAATTCTCCCCGAAGCGTGTTTAAACCGGTTAGCCTTTTATCATTGGATGCTATTTCACTGACGAAATCATTTTTAATTTCGGTTATCAGCTTTTCCATGGATCGTTTTTCGACTTTGCTTTGGGCATTGCGGTAGGTCATTACCGCCAGGCGGTAACTGTCAATGGTCCATTTACTGCCTTTCAATGCCTTATGTATGTCGGTATCCAATGCATATCGGCTAATCAACGAATTGCCGCATTTTATATTGATATCGATATTCGGTAATGTTTCCAATTCACCCGTGGGGCGATAATACGCATTTTTCAATAATTCAATCCACAACCGCAACCGGCATATTTTTACCGAATTGGGGTTTAAATCCACACCAAACAGGCAATTTTCAATAATGGTTTGCTTTTCGTGAAACAGCGTTTCCTGCACCCGCTGGCTTTCGCGGCTGGTGGGATTGTATTCAAACAGTTTGCCATCTTCGTCGGTTACAATTAACTCGTCATTTTCCACTTCCACGGCATATTCTTTCAACCATTTTCCTTGGTGGTCGCTCAATATACGCAGTTCGCTTTTTATGGCAATCATCTCGTTGAGTGCCGATACCAGAAAATGCCCCGAACCAACAGCAGGGTCGCACAGTTTCAGGCTGTTTACAATGGCGTTGGCTTCTTTTCGATCTTCAATTTTTTCATACAATTCATGTAAATCGGCACAATTCCAGTTTTTGGTTTCGTTGAACTTTTGCACTACGGCACGTCTGATGGTTTCGCGGCACATATACATGGTAATAAAACCGGGCGTAAAGAACGAACCGTCTTTATATCCGTTTATTTTTTCGAAAATCAGCCCCAGCACTGAAGCATTAATCAGCCGTTTGTTGTCTTCCTGAATTTCCTCGCTGCCCTCGCTACTGAAATCGTAGGCATTCAGAAACTCGAAAATATATTCTATGGCAAAGAGATCGCCGCTTTGTTTTTTGCCGGTAGTGTTTTTAATGACCGAAGTGGAAAGAAGCGGAAGTTTTCCGTGGTTCAACTGACTGATAAACAAACAGGCATGTTCAATGTCGGTTGGTTCAAACAACGAACTGTTCAGGTACGGCACATTGGCAAAAACTTGTTTTACCTCGTCATTGCGTTCTTGCGGTTTACGTGCCAACACGCTAAAGAAAAGATTATTCAGATCGTCAAAATCCTTTACTTTTTCCAGATGCAGAAAAGCATACGATTTATCGCCTTTGTGGTATTTTATCAGTTGCGCTTCCAGCAGTTTCAGAAATAATATTCTGTTTATCCATGTAATGGACAGTTCCAATGCCACATTGAACAAGCGTTCTTCATAAGTTTCGCCAAACTGTGATGGTTTGTCGAGTCGCGCAATTTTATCCAGATTATCGAGTTGAAAAATAGCACTTTCCATCAACGAACCAGCATCGCGTTCGCCTGCACTTTTGCGTTGTATCAGTTTTTTACCGCCTTCTTTGGTTTCGGTCAGTCCGATTATGTGCAGTAATTCGGTATAAAATGCTTTATCCAGACTGTTGCTGTCATTGGCAAAGGGCAGTTTCAATAAATGTTCCGGCGAAAGGAGTTTGAACAAGGCAATCAATACATTATCATCCTTTTTATCTTCATTTCGCAGCGGTTTGTCGTATTCTTTTATATTGAAATGGGTGAAACAAATCTCATGTTTTATAGCTTCAATGGCAGGTGCGGCAATTTCTTTGTAAAAGAAATCGGTGTTATTGCCTGACAATCGTCCAGCTTCAAAATCCGTAAATTGCTGTACAAGCTTTTTATTCTGTGCAAACTCTTTTTCAAACACATTGGCATCAAAAATATACCATTCGTAAATGTTGGTAGCCACCAGATGTTTTATTTCCAGATTTTTCAGCGTAATCCGCTCCCTCAAATAATACAATACTAATTCCTGAAAAGCTTTGGTATTAATCATGTCGGGACGAAGCATTTCTGTTTTATTGGTGGGTTTCTTGGCTTCTACAATTACGCCTACGGTTGCGGACGCATTGTTTCCGTTATGTATTACAAGGTCATTTCGCCCTTTAGTATTGATAAAATGGCTCGCACCATAATAGGTATTCTTCAAAAAATCAGACACCAGATTCTTATGGAATTCTTCCGATTCACTTTCCTTAATTGTATCAATCAGACTAATCAAATTCTTTTTAAACAGCTCAATATCAAAACGTTTTGCTTTTGCTTTGAGAAAGGCTTTGTTTAAGGCTTTTCGGGGTTTCAGTATGTTTAATTCCATTGTGATTTAATTAGTAACTACAAAACTACACAATATCTTTTAAATTTCACATATTTCCGTTAAACTATTTATCAACAATTTTATCGTACCCAACTAATTAGGCGGTAATGCCTTGTTAACCGTTCATTGTTAACTCTTAGCCGGCCAAAAGAATTTTTCCCGCTCCCGCACCTCTCACCGGAGTCGGATTCCCAAACGCATCCAGTGTACCAAATTCAATGGCAATGGAAAGAACAAGCGTATCTTCGTCGGTGAAAATAGCGGACGGTTCATGGATATTCAGCAACAACTGTTGTCCGGGCACGGAAGCCTGCGTTGAATACCAGGGCGTTGAAACGGTTTTAAAACCCTGTCCGAGGGTAGAATGAACGGGTTCATACCCTGATTTTTGGGCGTTTAGTTGCAGGTCGGTGGCTACTCCCAGCGAAATGCTGATACGAAACAAGGCATAATTTCCCTGCATATACAGCCCAAAACTACACGCAAAGGCTGGTATATCCACCGTGGCTTGTTGCGTTTCACGTTCTATGGAACTTTGCAACGCTATCCTCAATAAGGTATCGAAACGGTTGTTATTATTGAAATTGAATCCGGTAAGCATAGCACGGAACCTTGATAAACGGATACTTCTTTCCCCCACAGGATTTTCCAGATCGGCTTTCTGTATGTTTTTGGCTAAAGAACACAAAACAGACGAAAGATTATAATCGGCCACATGCGCCAGGTCAAAGAATGTCAGCCGAATCTGTTTACTCATCTTGGAGCAGCCTCCAAATTCTTTGTTGTTTTTCCGTAAATTCTCAAACTCGGGATTTCGCTTTATTTTTTCCCTGGAAGCACCACCTTTGGTGCGTACAAATATCTGATCACTGCCCTTGCGGGTGTAAAATGAAAGATTTCCTATACTTCCGGTAATTTGGTCTAATTGTTTTACACGTGCCATGATTTATTAGTTTATAGTTTATAGTAAGTAGTTTTTGAAGTTTGTAGTTTGAAAAGTTTGTTCTCTTTTGTCTTTTGTTTGACTCTCCCGCAAGCGGGATGTCCGCTTCGCTACCATTGACTCTATTGTGCTACAAAAATATATATTTTGTATTTAATAAGCAAATATATTAGATATAATCCGCATTTATAAATGCATTTTATATCTGTTTTATATCCGAATTATATCCGAATTATATCTGTTTTATTTTATATTGATTTCACAGCTGATATCAAACAAGAATAATCAGTAGCTAAAGTTTACAAATAAAAAAATAATGGATAAATAGAATGAGTTTAAAATGTGTATAGAAACATTTTTAGATGTGTGTGTATTATCCGAATGGTGTACATAAAATATAGTTACAGTATGATTTATCAACTGAGATTTTTCTCTTGAACAGATCATGCTGATAACTGCTTTAGAGGTTGTCTGGAGTCAGACAATCCAATAAAATGGGGACTTCACTGAATAAGTGTAACTTCCTGTTTTCAATATTACATTTGACCCCTAAATAAGAAACATATCCTTCGATTATAGGATATTTTCAGTCCGGAATAATTGAGTTTTTCTTTATATCTTTGCATAATTTCCTTTATCTAAAGAATATATTATGAAGATCACCGCATTCCGTCTTTGTTTTTTGTTGTCCTTGTTGCAACTCTCGCTGTCAGCTCAAACTGCTTATCCGTTTCAAAATACTGCTTTGTCAGATGATATGCGGATCAATAATCTTCTTTCGTTGATGACCATTGACGAAAAAGTAAATGCTTTGTCTACTAATCTGGGTGTTCCGCGTTTGGGAATTCGCAATACCGGTCATTCCGAAGGATTACACGGTATGGCACTCGGCGGACCCGGTAATTGGGGTGATTTTAGCAATAGAATAAATCCAAAAACTTATCCTACCACAACTTTTCCACAAGCTTATGGCTTGGGCGAAACCTGGGATACCGAACTTATTCAAAAGGTAGCCGACATTGAAGCCACAGAAGTTCGTTTTTATACGCAAAACCCCAATTTACAAAAAGGCGGTATGGTTATGCGCGCTCCCAATGCCGATTTGGCACGCGATCCACGCTGGGGACGTACCGAAGAAAGTTATGGTGAAGATGCTTTTCTCGGTTCACGGCTTACCGTGGCTTTTGTCAAAGGATTACAGGGAAATAATCCAAAATATTGGAAATCGGCTTCGCTGATGAAACATTTTATGGCCAACAGCAACGAAGATGGGCGCGATTCTACTTCGTCCAACTTCGACGAAAGATTGTTCCGCGAATATTATTCTTTTCCTTTCTACAAAGGCATTACCGAAGGCGGTTCGCGGGCTTTTATGGCGTCATATAATGCCTGGAATAGTATTCCAATGACAATCAATCCTATTCTGAAAAATATCACCCGCGACGAATGGGGTAATAACGGTATCATCTGTACCGATGGCGGTGCGTTGAAATTGCTTTTCAATGCGCATAAAGCTTTTCCAACGTTGACTGAATGTGCAGTTGCAGTGGTGAAAGCTTCAGTAGGTCAATTTCTCGATACTTTCAAACCATCTATTTACGAAGCCTTACAAAAAGGTTTACTGACCGAAAAAGACATAGACGATGCCATTCGTGGAAACTTTTATGTGGCTTTACGACTCGGATTGTTGGATGCCGATCAATCGAAGGTCCCTTATGCAAACATTGGCGTGACCGATACAGTTTCACCCTGGATGAACCCCGAAACAAAAGCTTTTGTGCGTGAAGTGACTGCTAAATCGGTGCTGTTATTGAAAAATACATCAAATTTATTACCGTTGGATAAAAAGAAAATTAAATCCATTGCTGTTATCGGTCCACGTGCCAATGAAGTTTTGCTCGACTGGTATAGTGGCACGCCACCTTATGCCGTTTCTATATTACAAGGAATCAGAAATGCGGTTGGAAATAATGTTAAAGTGTTCTTTGAAGCATCAAACGGAATGGACAAAGCTACTATCGCTGCACGAAAAGCCGATGTGGCGATTGTTTGTGTAGGAAATCACCCTTACGGAACAGATGCTAAATGGATGGTTTCGCCGGTACCAAGTGATGGTCGCGAAGCGGTTGACCGCAAAGCCATCACCCTGGAACAGGAAGATCTGGTAAAACTGGTAACACAAGCCAATCCGAATACGGTAATGGTTTTGGTCAGTAATTTTCCCTTTGCCATCAACTGGTCACAGGAGAATGTGCCTGCCATTTTGCATGTAACGAATAACAGTCAGGAATTAGGAAATGGTTTGGCTGATGTAATTTTCGGAAATGTGAATCCTGCCGGTAGAACAACTCAAACCTGGGTAAAAAGCATAACAGACTTGCCTCCGATGATGGATTATGATATTCGTCATGGTCGTACCTATCAATATTTCAAAGGTAAACCGTTATATCCTTTTGGATTTGGTTTGAGTTATACTTCTTTTGCTTATTCCGAAATGAAAACATCTGCTGAGACTCTGAAAGATTCATTCATTGTTTCGGTAAATGTAAAAAACACTGGCAAACGCGATGGCGATGAAGTGATTCAATTGTATGTCTCTTATCCCGACTCGAAAGTAGAACGCCCTATGAAACAACTGAAAGGCTTCAAACGTGTATTTATCCGCGCAGGACAAACCAAAACAGTTGACATTACTTTGAAAGCAGAAGATTTGGCCTATTGGAATGTGGAAAAACATGCGTTTACGGTTGAAAAAGGAAAAGTAACGTTGATGATAGGCAGTTCTTCTTCCGATATTAAAAACACAAAAAATATAATTTTATAATCAAATAAAACCATGAAAAAACACTTAATTCCCGTATTGCTGTTGTTCGCTTTCATAAGCTTGCAACCACTTTCGGCACAACAAAAACGACTCCTCGGCGATCCCGTAGATATGAGTCTTGATTTCAAAGATTTTCACAACACATTTTTCTTTGCCGATAAACTGGCATCATTTGATCCTGCTACTGCCAAAGGAAAAATCTCCTGGAAACGCAGTTCGTTGTACACCCGTCAGGCATTTGATGTGAACACCATTTTACCGCAGGATTTGACTATGCTTGACTTTCCGGGCGCAGCCTACCAACAAAATCCTGAACTGAGCTTTACGGTTGATTTTATCACACCCAGAACCTTGCGTATTCGGATGCTGACGACCCCGGTTGAACCGAAACCTTTCGATTCGCCCATGTTGGTAAAAGAACCGGGCAAAGACAGTTCGTGGAAATACGCTAAAACAAAAACCGGGTACAGTTATACCAGTGCGTTTGGAAAACTGTTGATAGAAGAAAATCCTTTCCGTATCGTTTTGATGGATGCTAAAGGCAATCGCCTGACCGATACCTGGCGTTGGGCAGACAATGATTCATCTCAGGTAAAAATTCTTCCTTTCAACTTTATAAAAAAAGGTGTGGACAACAGTCGTGAAATTAATCCGGTATTTTCTTTGTCACCAAACGAAAAAATTTTCGGTTGCGGTGAATCCTTTACCAAACTGGATAAACGCGGACAGAAAGTAAATCTTTTTGTGACCGACCCGCAAGGTCCCGAAACGGATGCAATGTACAAACCCATTCCTTTCTTTATGAGTAGTCGTGGTTACGGCATGTTTATGCATACTTCCGCTCCGGTTACCTGCGATTTTGGAAATACCTATGTCGGTGCCAACAAACTTTTTATGGGCGACGAAGCGTTGGATTTGTTCGTTTTTATCGGTGAGCCGAAAGATATTTTGAATGAATATACCGATATTACTGGCAAAGCTTCTATGCCTCCGCTTTGGTCGTTCGGCACCTGGATGAGCCGCATTACCTATTTCGAACAAAAAGAAGGATACGAAGTGGCTGCCAAATTGCGCGAAAATAAAATTCCTTCGGATGTCATTCACTTCGATACCGGTTGGTTCGAAACCGACTGGCAATGCGATTATAAGTTCTCACCTTCACGCTTCAGCGATCCGCAAAAGATGATCAATGATTTACGTAAGGATGGTTTCCATATCTCCTTGTGGCAATTGACTTATTTCACACCAAAGAATAAATTCTTCCCCGAAATAATTGACAAAAACTTAAACGTAAAAAACAGCAAAGGCGAAATGCCTTATGAAGATGCCGTGCTCGATTTTTCAAATCCTAACACCGTGAAATGGTATCAGGACAAGCTGGCCGGGTTGTTGAAAATGGGCGTTGGAGCCATCAAAGTTGACTTTGGCGAAGCAGCTCCATTAGAAGGAATTTATGCTTCCGGTCGTGGCGGTTGGTACGAACACAATTTATATCCGTTGCGCTACAACAAAGCCGTGGCCGAAGTGACCAAGTCCACCAATAACGAAAACATTATCTGGGCACGTAGTGCATGGGCAGGTAGTCAACGTTATCCGCTCCATTGGGGTGGTGATGCTGCCAATAAAGACATAGCCATGGAATCGGAATTGCGTGGTGGTTTGTCGTTCGGTTTGAGCGGATTCTCATTCTGGAGTCACGATATTGGTGGATTTGTAAAACCGTCGCCTGAAAATCTGTATCGTCGGTGGTTGCCTTTCGGTTTTCTGACATCACACAGCCGTGCCCACGGAGCACCTCCCAAAGAACCCTGGTTGTACAACGAAAGTTTCGTGAAAGCTTTCCGCGAGTCGGCAGAAATGAAATATAAATTGATGCCTTATGTTTACGCACAAGCCAAGGAATGTACCGAAAAAGGCTTGCCGATGGTGCGCGCCTTGTTTATCGAATTCCCAGAAGATCCGGGAGCATGGCTGGTTGATGATGCTTATCTGTTTGGTTCGGATATCTATGTGGCGCCGTTGATGGAAAACACCAAAAGTCGTCAGGTATATCTTCCGGGTGGAAAATGGATAGATTATCAAACAGGGAAAACATACAATCAAGGTTGGAATCTGATTGAAACGGCTGAGATACCTTGTGTTATTTTAGTACGTGACGGAGC
>JADGPS010000030.1 GCA_017882285.1 Paludibacter sp.
TTTGCCGTAAATCAGTATTTTCTCTTGAAAGATTTTCCTGAAATCTACGATTCTAAATATTTATTGAATGCATTGAATTTTGTGCTCGGGAATCATCCGGGTGAAAACACGTCATCCTTTGTGTCGGGAGTCGGATCCCGTTCCGTGACGCAGGCTTATAGCGCCAACCGCGCCGATCGTTCGTTTATTCCGGGTGGCTCGGTTTCGGGCACCGGCATCATTCGTCCCGATTTTCCGGAATTGAAAGAATGGCCTTATTTCTGGCAACAAACTGAATATGTGTTGGGCGGTGGTGCCACTAACTTTATGTTTATGGTATTGGCTGCCAAAGAAGTATTAAAATAATGATTCTACTAAAAATAAACTGAATATGGAAACAACCGACAATTCAACTCTTCTCACCGATCTTTCACCTTATATTTACGGCACAACCCGTTTGGGCGACGACCAGATTCCCTTTGCTGAGCGCGTTGCCGTGGCACGTGCGGCTATGGCTACCGGCGTGTGGTTTCATGCCAGCAACCAATATAACGACGCCAACAACGTATTGCATTCAGCTTTCGCCCAAAGCCCTTCCAACATTCCGAAACTGATTGTCAAGCTACAGGGAGATTCGATGGAGGAACTGAGAGCCGACTTACATAAAAACCTGAAACAACTTGGCGTGGAGTCCCTCGAAATAGGACAACTCTGCCTCGGTACCGGAGCTCTGGCACACGATTTTGCGAACGGAGGTGAATGTTATCGCGAATTTCAGAAGTTAAAAGAGCAAGGACTCGTGAACCGGTTTGTCCTCGAAGTATTTCCCTGGACTTCGGATACAGCTTACCGGGCGTTGCTGGGCGGCTACCCGGCCGGTAGTGTGGATGGATATATTTATTATCTGAACCCTTTGCAACGGTTTGTTACCAATGAACTATGGGAATTGCTCAATGAACGAAAAGAAGCCCAGATTGCTTTGCGAACGGTAGCCGGTGGACCGGTTCATCGACTACGTGATGTACCCGGCGCCGCGTGGAAAGAATATCTTCAGAAACGGGCGGTGGAAGTTGCCCCGATTTTTGAACGTTCGGGAGTAGAAAACTGGACGGAATTTTGCCTGCGTTTCGCATTTAGTTTTGATCAAATACGCGCCACTGTGGGTTCAACCGCCAGCATGGAGAATCTGAATGAATTCATAGCTGCCTCGAAAAACATACAGCCACTGCCTGCCGGCATTATGGAAGAAATCAAGCTGTTACATCATCGTTGGTCCGACGAAACCGACCGGCATGCCGAACTTTGGTCGATGTAAATAAGAAAAAAGATTTTAGAACAAAGATAAAAGACAACTCCCCGATAGGCAGATGCGTATCGGGGTGTTTTATTAAAATTTAATGATAAATTTTTCTTCAATCCGATTAAACCTTTTACCTTTGCAAACGTCCAATAAAGCGGACAAAAGTCCGTTATAATACTGTCGCAAGATTGATTTCCACTTTCTTGCGATTTTTTATGTTTGAAATAATTATTCCCGAATGAAAAAGATTTTAGTTATCGCTTCGCTTCTGTTGATTTTCACTCTCTCATCGTTTGCCCAACGCAGCATTCAGGCAATGGTTTTTGATGGTAAAAACGGGTTGCCCATTGAAATGGGAGCCATAAGGCTTTTACAAAGTTCTGATTCCACTTTTATTCAAGGTTGTACGACCGATTCAAAAGGGAATTTTATGTTGAACAAAGTAAAACCCGGAGTCTATAACCTGATTGTGAGTATGGTCGGATATGTAAACTATAACCAGAAAATAACCATGGCGAATAAAGATATTATCCTGAAAAATATTCATTTGCAGGAAGATGCGCATTTGCTGGGTGAAGTTGAAGTAAGAGGTACAGCGGCACAAATGGTGGTAAAAGGCGACACGACAGAATTCAATGCAACGGCTTTTAAAACCAATCAAAATGCCGTGGTGGAAGATTTATTGAAACGATTGCCGGGTGTGGAAGTCAGTACAGAAGGAAAAATAACAGTAAATGGTCAGGCTATTACAAAAATTCGGGTCAACGGTAAAAAATTCTTTAACGATGACACTGAAATGGCAACGAAAAATATCCCTGCAGAACTGATTGACAAAGTACAGGTATTGGATCAAAAATCGGATATGGCTTTACTGACAGGATTTGAAGACAACGACACCGAACGAATCATAAACCTGACCTTTAAACCAAACCGCAAAACCGGTACGTTTGGAAACGTAACCGGAGGTGCAGGACTGGATTTAAACGGTGCTTTCCGATATGATGGTAATATGTTTGTAAATATGATTGACGGTGATGCACAATCAACAGTTACAGCCGGTGGCAATAACACCAATACCTCCCGAAGCAGCCGTGGGCGAGGCGGATTTAGCAATAATAGTGGAATTACCTCCATGCAAAATATCGGATTTAATAACAATACAATTCTGAACCCCAAGTTGAAAATTGGTGGCGACGGATCATTAAACCACGCCTTTAACGAAACTATTACCCAAAGCAACCGCGAAAGTTATTTAAAAGATTCGACTTATATCAACAAATCTGCTACCACAGGTCATAATGAAAATTATTCAGCCAATTTACGTGCTGAATTGGAATGGAAACCTGACACACTTAATACCATTGTTTTTCAACCCTCAATCAATTACAACCGCTCGTTATCTGACAGTCAGAAAGATTATACAAATCTTACTGATTCTACCCGCACAAGCTGGGGAAATACGTCAAATATTGGCAATGGAACTTCGTTAAGTGGAGGTTTGGGTATAATTTATAGTCATAAATTTACTTCAAAAAGAGGCCGGACATTTACGGCCAATTTCCAATCCTCGTTAACTCAAAATGATAACGAAAGTTGGAATTATTCAAAAAACAGAACGCGCTTCGATTCTACAATTGTAGACCAATACACAAAAAATCATTCTGACGCTTACAGCGTAAGTTTACGTATGTCTTTTGTAGAACCACTCTGGAATTTACACCACTTTTTGGAAACTTCTTTATCTCTCAAAAACTCAGACAACATTTCAGATAAAAATCAATACAATAAGGACAATCTTGGAAATTACAGCAACTTAGATTCAGTGTATAGCAATAACTTTGAAAACAAATTTTTTAGTGAAACGCTGGAATTAAATTACCGGTATGTTGACAAGAAATTTAATCTTATGGTTGGAATGAAAGGTGAACCTTCACAATCATACAGTTATAGATTATATGAAAATGGAAGCGGAAGTTATTTGCCAAATGAAGTACTTAATTTTTCACCAACAGCGAGACTTCAATTTAATTTTGGTCGTAAAAAGTTTGCTCGTGTTGATTATCGTGGTCAAACCGATCAACCGAGCATTAGCCAATTGCAACCGGTAAAGAACAACTCCAATCCGATGAATGTTACTATAGGAAATCCAGCGTTAAAACCTGATTTCAATCAAAATATTCGATTGATGTACACCACATTTAACGACAGTACATTTTCATCTTTTAGTGCTTTTTTTAATGCTCAAACAACCAGAGATGCAATGGTTACAAACAGTATTTATGATGCGACAGGTAAACAATACAGCCAAACTGTAAATTCGTCTGAAAACCCTTACAACATTAACGGAAACGTAATGTTTAATATTCCACTTATACAAAAAAGACTTCATTTTAATACGAATACCTCTTTCGGGCTTGATCAGCGTTATGGTTATTCTTCTCGTGGTTTAAACGCTCAAACTCTTAATTCTGACAGTCTTCTGCTCGGCAATTTAAGCAACACACGCAGATATAATGCAGGCGAAATGCTCTCTTTAACATTTACTGCAGATTTGATTGAAATTGGACTTCGCGGAAGTTTCAGATATTCAAACACCTTAAATAACTTAAATCCAGCTGTAGCAATTACCAGAGACTGGAGTGGCGGTGGAAATGTCATGTTGCATTTGCCTTACAACATTAATATCGGCAGTGATATTAACTATACAACTATGCAGGGATATTCTGCCAGTGCACAAAACCAATTAATATGGAATGCTACCATCGACAAAACTCTTTTCAATAATGTCGGAGTATTATCATTAAAAGTAAACGATATCCTTCATCAGCAATTGAATATCCGCCAGACTATTGGTGACAACTATATTCAATATAATACGTACAACACCCTTCCGACATACTTTTTGTTGAGTTTTACCTATAAAATAAATCAATTTAAAGGATCGAAAAATCCTGCCGTTGTAAAACCCGATTTCCAACGTTTCGGTCCGGGCGGTGATCATCCACATCGTGATGGTGGTGATCATGGTGATCATGGTAGACCTTCATTTTAAATATCTTCTCTTAATTCATTTCAATAAATCTTTAAGTGCATACCAGGAATAGAAGAATAACGACTTTTTTCATAATATAAATGGTACTTTGATTCATTTATTTACCAAAAAATCCTTTGCAATAGTTGCAAAGGATTTTTAATAAATTCTTAATTATCAATTATGAATTGATTATTCGTGTGCTCCCATTTTCAACATGCTGATTTCGCGTTCGTTCAGGAAGCGATATTTTCCGCGGGGAAGACTCTTTTTAGTCAAACCGGCAAAATACACACGGTCCAAACGTATTATTTTATAACCGAGTTTTTCGAAAATACGACGTACTACACGGTTTTGTCCTGAGTGAATTTCAATGCCAACTTGTTTCAAATCACCTTCTTTCACAAATTCAAGGGCATCAGCAGCAATGATTCCATCATCCAACTGAACACCCGCCAAAATTACTTCATAATCGGCTTGTTCAAGCGGTTTGTCAAGCGCAACATGATAGATTTTTTTCTTATCGTATTTTGGATGCGTCAGTTTTGAGGCCAAATCACCATCGTTTGTTAAAAGCAATACTCCTGTTGTATTTCTGTCGAGGCGACCAACCGGATAAATACGTTCGCTGCAAGCATTCTTGACCAAATCAAGCACAGTCAAACGATCATGTGTATCTTCCGAAGTGGTCAAACAATCTTTTGGTTTATTGAGCAATAAATATACTTTGCGTTCCGAACGAACTGTCTGGTCATGGAACATAATTTTGTCGGTTAACAACACTTTTACACCCATTTCGGTAACAATTTGTCCGTTTACCGAAATGACACCGGCTTGAATATATTCATCCGCTTCGCGACGTGAACAAATTCCTGCATTAGCAAGGAATTTATTTAACCGGATTGGTTTGGTCAGGTCAACAACTGTTTTCTTAAATTCCAGTTGTTTTTTCTGGCTGTATTTTGAATTTGGATCATAATTATCATCACTTCTACGAGCTGGTTTGCGGAAAGTAACACCATCTTTTTTGTTATCATAACGGGTTTCAATAAATTCCGATTTTTGTCCTTCACCGGGTTTTTTGAAACTTAATTTGCCGGTACGAGGTTCATCATCAGAAATATTATAGCTTCTTCCATAAACTTTTTGACCGCTACTATCTGTTCGGTCTTCCCATGGTTTTGGTTTACTATCGCGGTTTTCCCAAGGTTTTTTGGGTCCACCAAACGATGGACGCCCACCTTCACGGTTTTCATACGGTTTACGTTCGCCATAAGCAGTTTTGCTATCTTTGTTTTCCCAAGGTTTTTTTGGTCCGCTAAATGTTGGACGATCTTCTCTGCTTTCATACGGTTTGTGTTCGCCATAAGCAGGTTTATCACCACGGCTTTCAAATGATTTCTTTTCTCCAAATGAAGGGCGATTTTCTCTGTTTTCATTAGGTTTTCTGTCGCCATAAGACGAAGAACCACGACTTTCAAACGATTTCTTTTCGCCATACGAAGGACGGCTGTCTCTGTTTTCATACGGTTTTTTGTCACCATAAGCAGGACGATTACCATCATTTCTCTTATATTCCGGATTGCCTGTCGAACGACTGCTATCACCGCTTGGTTTTGCGGTTCCAAATTTTGCTGCTCCACGCGAACCTTTCAATATCGATTTCACATCGCGTTTCTCAAACGGTTTACCATCACGGCCGGCACCTGAATTCGATTTTGGGTTCGAACTACCATGCCATTTTTCATTATTTGTTTTCATTCAAGTTTTTATATGTATATTTGGGGTGCAAAGTTCGTAAAAATTCCCGAATAAACAGCATATTTTTAAGTCAAAAGCAAGTTTATTCAAAAAAAAATCAATTTAAAATTGTATTTTTGAATATCTTATTTTCACATTAGAAAATTTTAAATCACCTTCACTCAGATAGTCTTCCAATTCTTGTGTCTTTGTTCTTGCAACAACAAACGGTTGCACTATCAAAACATTATTTTTATCAACCATCTCAGATTTGTCCGATGAAGAATGCTTATATTTGCTTCGCAATTCTTCAAAAGCAATATCCATAAAAAACAAGTTTATATGAAAAAAATCACATTACTGTTTATTGCCTTATCAATAAGCATGTTGAACATGGCAGAAAACCTGCTTTCACCCAACAAAAATTTCCGTCTCGATTTCTCGGTAAATGCAATCGGAGAACCCGCCTATTCACTTTTTTACAAAGAAAAGCCGGTTATCAAACCGTCAAAACTCGGTCTGGAATTGAAAAATGCAGCTTCATTGCTGAGCGGATTCAACATTCAAAAAACAGTAACAAGTACGTTCGACGAAACTTGGAAACCTATATGGGGAGAAGTAAGCCAAATCCGCAACAATTATAACGAACTGTTAGTTATTTTGGAACAAAAAGCGGAACAACGTACTATGAAAATTCGCTTTCGTTTATTTAACGACGGACTCGGATTTCGATATGAATTTGATAAGCAAGAAAACCTTAATTATTTCAAAGTTGCTGACGAACGTACACAATTTGCACTTACTGGTGATCATAAAACATTCTGGATTCCTGGCGATTACGATTCTAACGAATATTTCTACACTACTTCTAAATTATCGGAAGTAGATGCTTCGAAAGTGGATGGAAATGGAATCGGAACACATGGTTTCTTCGCCAAAAATGCTGTACAAAGTCCGCTTCTAATGAAAACTGCCGAAGGTTTGTATATCAGTATTTTCGAAGCTGCTTTAGTTGATTATTCAGCCATGCAATTGTTGATTGACCAAACAAATTTTGTGCTGACGTCATCGTTGGTTCCGGATGCTGTAGGTACAAAAGCGTATATGCAGACACCGCAACACACACCCTGGCGTACAGTGATTGTAAGCGATAAAGCGGCAGATATTCTGGCTTCTAAAACCATTCTGAACCTGAATGAGCCAAGTAAAATTGCAGATCCGAGTTTTATTCACCCACAAAAATTTATCGGAATCTGGTGGGGAATGCACATACCGGATTATTGGTCGTGGGATTATTCGCATGCGCCAAATATCCGACTGAAAGATACCAACTGGAACGCATTGGTTCCACTTCCGCAACACGGAGCCAAAACGGCTAACGTAAAACGGTATATCGACTTTGCAGCTGCAAACGGTTTTAAAGGAGTTTTGGTCGAAGGTTGGAATGTTGGTTGGGAAGACTGGGCAGGCAATTGGAAAGAAGAAGTATTTGATTTTGTAACGCCTTATCCTGATTTTGACGTGAAAGCTATTCATGAATACGCAGCCTCAAAAGGTGTGAAAATTATCATGCACCACGAAACTTCAGCTTCTGCAACCAATTACGAACGCCGCATTGATAAAGCCATTGATTTCATGAAAGAAAACGGCTATGATGTAGTAAAAACAGGTTATGTGGGATGGATTATTCCACGTGGCGAAAAACACGACGGACAATGGATGGTGAATCACTACATTCGAGTAGCTGAAAAAATGGCCGAAAACCACATCATGTTGGATGCACACGAGCCGGTTCGACCGACTGGACTTTCCCGTACTTATCCAAATTGGATGGCTTGCGAAGCCGCCCGCGGAAACGAATTCAACGCTTGGAGCACCGGAAACCCACCGGAACATGAAACCATTTTGCCATTTACCCGCTTGTTGGGCGGTCCGATGGATTATACACCGGGTATTTTCGAAATTAAAATGAGTTATTACAAACCAGGCAATAAATGTCAGGTTCATACAACCTTAGCCAAACAATTGGCATTATATATCACTATGTACAGCCCTTTACAAATGGCTGCCGATTTGCCCGAAAATTACGAAAAACGCATGGATGCATTCCAGTTTATCAAAGATGTGGCTGTGGATTGGGACGATACAAAATACCTTGAAGCTGAACCGGGCGATTATATCACCATGGCACGTAAGGCTAAAGGAACTTCCGACTGGTTTGTTGGTGCAATAACCGACGAGAATGCACGTACTGCAGTTATTCCTTTCAATTTCCTTGATGCAAACGACGGGTATATTGCCACCATTTACGGCGACGCTGCCAATACCGATTGGAAAGAAAATCCCATGACCTATCAGATTCATAAAGTGCTGGTTAATTCTAAATCGGTGATGAAACAAAAATTGGCTCCCGGCGGTGGTGTTGCCATTAGTTTGAAGAAAGCAAGTAAAGCTAATATGAAAGGTTTGAAAAAGATTTGAAAATGAATTGATTTGAGAATTTGAAAATGCCGATGTACTTCGTTTAGTACATTGGCATTTTTTTATTTTCACGAATTGAAATGAAATAATCATTCGATAAAATTTAACAACCGAAAAGAATTTCTACATTTGCAGTGAATCAAGAATCTCATTTCCAAAATAAAGATCTCATCCATATGGAAACTTTTAAAAATAATTTATCGAACAAAAAAATTCAAATTACCGAAAAAGTATTATCGCAAATATAGGAGTTTATAAATGAGCTGTGCAAACATAGTGCAATTAACTTAAACAAAAAAGCCAAATCGTTGTTTTATAACGATTTGGCTTTTTAAAGCTCTCCCTCTTGGACTTGAACCAAGGACCCTCTGATTAACAGTCAGATGCTCTAACCAACTGAGCTAAGGAAGAATTTCGGTACATTTTTTTGTCAAATGCGTTGCAAAAGTAATAGGTTTTATTGAAATATGCAATATCTTTGCACAAAATTCAAGGAATAATTTATGAAAAAAATATTAGGAATGGGTAATGCCCTGACAGACATTTTATTGCAAATTGAAAACGATGCAATTTTATCTTCTTTGAATTTAATGAAAGGCGGAATGCAACTGATAAATACAGAAAGATCGGAAGAAATAAGTTATGCTGTGAGCCAATATGCGAAAGTAATGGCAACAGGCGGCTCTGCATCAAATACAATTAATGGTATTGCACGATTGGGAATGAAAGCAGGTTTTGTCGGAAAAATAGGGAAAGATGATATTGGTTTGTTTTTTACTAATGACTCAATAAACAATGGAGTGAAACCTAATTTGTTAGTAAGTGAAACTCCATCAGGCCGTTGTATAGTTTTGGTATCGCCCGACAGTGAACGAACACTTTGCACTTACCTTGGTGCTGCCTGTGAATTGGAAGCTTCCGATTTATCAACGAAAATGTTTGAAGGATATGACATTTTTCATATTGAGGGATATTTGGTTCAGAATCACGATTTAATTCGTACTGCAGTCAGGTTGGCTAAACAAGCAGGATTGAAAGTCTCAATTGATTTGGCCAGTTATAATGTAGTTGAAGCAAATCTTGATTTTTTAAAAGAAATTATCAAGAAATATGTTGATATTGTTTTTGCTAACGAAGAAGAAGCCTTTGCATTTACCGGAAAAGAACCACATGAAGCATTGATTAATATTTCCGATTATTGCGACATTGTCATTGTAAAAATGGGTAAAGATGGGTCATTAATAAAATCGCGAAATGAAAAAGTTCAGATCAAACCGCGTTTGTCAAATTGCATTGACACAACCGGTGCAGGCGATTTATATGCCGCCGGATTCATATTTGGGTTTGCAAATAATTATTCATTGGAAATTTGTGGAAAAATCGGATCATTGGTTTCAGGAAATGTCGTAGAAATATTAGGAGCAAAAATGTCGGATGAAGTATGGGAAATGATTCATGCTGAGATTAATAAAATCGTTAATTAGTTTATTGGTTCATCTGTAAAACAGTTAACTTGTTTTTCGCTGAATCTTTATTTCCAAAACCAATTAACTAGTCAACCGATTAACTCATAAACCAATCGTCAATGTACAAATCAATCAAACTCTACACAGCCATCGTTTTGGCAATGGTTTTTTGGTCATTCTCGTTTATATGGACTCGGGTAGCCATCCATTCATTTCATCCAATGACGCTTATTACGCTGAGATTGGTTATAGCTTCTGTTCTTTTATTTATTGTTGCAAAATCAAGTGGAAAACTTCAAAAACTTCGTCGCGAAGATTTTAAATGGTTTATCTTGCTCGCTTTCTTTGAACCGTTCCTTTATTATGTAGGTGAAACCTATGGTTTAACAACTGTTGAATCGACTTTGGCTGCTGTGATAATCTCCACCATTCCTCTTTTTGCGCCTGTACTGGCATTTGTCATTTTACGGGAGCGAATCGGTTGGGCTACAATAATTGGAATTTTGGTTTCATTAATTGGTGTTTTCTTCGTAATTTACGAACCCGGAGGTGGTTTTAAAGCAAATCCCTGGGGCGTAGCATTAATGTTTATGGCGGTTTTTTCGGCAATCTGCTATGCCACCGTTTTAAGAAAAATTCCAACTCATTACAACAATATGAACGTGATTTTTTATCAAAGTTTATTAGGATTGATTTTTTTCATACCAACGTTTTTCTTGACAGATTATCCAACAATTCAGTCTTTAAAAGTAACGAACGAATCACTGTTTGCACTTCTAATGTTGTCCGTTTTTGCTTCAGTCATTGCTTTCGTATTGTTTGCGGGAGCTGTTCGCAAAGTTGGAGTGACACGAACCAATGTATTTGTTAATCTAATTCCGGTTTTTACAGCTATTCTTTCGTGGATGATTTTAGATGAAATAATTACGATTAGTAAATGGTTTGGAATTGCCGTAGTGGTTGTTGGATTGTTTGTAAGTCAGTGGGGCAAAAGAAAAAGTTTCAAAGTCTCGTCTTGATATATCTAATTTTTGTGTTCCAATTTCTTTAAATTCATATTCTTCCCTCCTAATAATAAGTCAAAACTTATCCAAAAATCATAGAGTGTTGATGCCTGAATAACGTTGACCGTTTTATTACTTAATTTGAAAATTCAAAAAAATAAAAAATCAAATAAAAGATTCATTATGAGAAACAAAATTCTTTTCGCGGCGTTTATCGCCTTACTTTTTTCATTCAGTGCTAATGCTCAATTGTTTTGGAAAGTATCAGGCAATGGGTTGGCAAAACCAAGTTATCTGTTTGGAACACATCATTTAATTGAAAAAGAGAAAATTGCCAATTTTGATAAGGTATTGGCGTATGTTCCTCAAGTGGATGTAATAGTTGGAGAAATGGATATGAGCAATATGCTGGATATGCAGATTAAGATGATAAAAGAATGTATAATGAAAGATACTACCATGCATCAACTTCTAACTACTGAAGAATATGCATTGGTTGATAGCGGTTTAAAAGAAGTAGTTGGCAAAGGGCTTAAAAGTCTAGGGAAAATTAAACCGGTAATGTTAAGTACCATGTATGAATTAATGTTTTACATGAAACAAAACAAATTGAAAAAAGAACCGGAATCGGTTGATATGGTTTTCCAAAAAGAAGGGAAAAAAGCAAAGAAGAAAATAATTGGTTTTGAAACCATAGAACAACAAATGGATATTTTGTTCAATTCAAAATCACTAAAATTGCAGGCTTTGGATTTAGTGGAAGCTGTAAAAAACAAAGACAAGTCGTCAGAGACTCTTATTAAGCTAAACGAGGCTTACCTTAAAGGTGACCTGACAACTATGTCAAAACTAGGTGACGACCAACAAATGAGTGATAATGATAAAAAGATTCTTATTACAAACAGAAACAAGAATTGGATGGAGCAACTAAAAAAACTTATGCCGGATAAGTCGTGTTTTGTTTGTGTTGGTTGTTTACATCTCGCCGATGAAGAAGGTCTGATTCAATTATTGAAAAATGTGGGGTATTCTGTTGAACCTGTTTTGTTATAATTTTATATGGACATACATTTAGAAGGATTGATTATTATTATAAGTTCAATCCTTTTTGCATACTTAAAGGTTAATTAAAGTTAACTAGAAATCCGTATAACCTCTTCAAAACGTCTATAAATATAGGATTCATGAAATTTATATTTATTAATTTTCTATAAATACAGTACTATGTATTGCAAGGTACTAAAGAACCATTTATATTTGCAGCGCGATTCAAAATTAGTCGGTAGTGAATAGTTGGTAGTCGGTAGTAAAACTGAACTTTCAAACTTTGAACTTTCAAACTTTCAAACTTATATTTAATGATTACACTTAAAAACATCAACAAAACGTATGACATGGGACAAGCTTCTCTGCATGTTCTCAAAGGAATTGATTTACATATTGATAAAGGTGAATATATTTCCATTATGGGGGCTTCGGGGTCGGGAAAGTCAACGTTATTAAATATTTTAGGAATTTTAGATAATTACGATACCGGTGATTATTATTTGAACGATATATTAATAAAGAATTTGTCGGAAAAGCAAGCAGCTGTTTACCGAAACGAGATGATTGGTTTTGTTTTTCAGTCATTCAACCTGATAAATTTTAAAAACGCACTGGAAAATGTAGCTTTACCCCTTTATTACAAAAATGTAAGTCGTAAGAAACGCAATATCATTGCCATGGAGTATCTTGATCAGATGGGGATAAAGGATTGGGCTTACCATTTACCGAATGAAATGTCGGGTGGGCAAAAGCAACGTGTAGCTATTGCACGCGCCATCATCTCAAAACCAAAAGTTTTACTGGCTGACGAACCTACCGGTGCGTTGGATAGTGTGACAACTGTAGAAATGATGAAGGTTCTAACCGAACTGAATTCCAATGGCCTGACTACTATTATTGTAACTCATGAAAAATCGGTAGCCGATGAAACAAGATCAATCATACATTTAAAAGATGGATTGATTGAAAGTTTTGAAAAAAAGTAAATATGCTAATTTGCCAATTAATTTATATTTCAAACGACTAATTAACCATTCAACTTAATTAACTAATCATCATCGGATAATGTTCACAATCAATACCATACAAGAAATAATTGCCAGTTTAAGGCATAATAAGCTCCGAACTGTTCTGACAGGACTTTCGGTGACATGGGGCATTTTTATACTGATTGTTTTGCTTGGTGCCGGCAACGGTTTGAAAAACGGTGTGACCAGCAATTTCAGCGAACGTGCTTCTAATTTAGTCCAAATGTGGTCAGGAACTTCTTCATTACCTTATGACGGATTAAAAGCAGATCGTCAACTTCCGTTTGCTGAGAAACAAATTTCAGACGTCAAAACCGAAATGAAAGAAACCGATGAACAAACCGGTGTAATTGATAAGCAGCAGACCTTTACTTACAAAAACGAATACGGAGCTTATAGTATAAAAGGTGTAAATCCAACGTACAACGATATTTTTAAGTTGAAATTCTCGGACAATGGCGGTCGGTTTATTAACGAATTGGATTTGAAAGCTAACAAAAAAGTGATTGTAATTGATAAAAAAGTTGAAGATGTTTTATTCAAAGGAGAAACTTCACTTGGAAAATACATTAAGGTAGGTAATATAATGTTTCAGGTCATCGGTGTAAATTCAAAGGCAGAACGCTGGGGCGGTTCAAACGGATACATTCCGTTCACAACAGCTCAACTGATTTACAATCCTGACAAAAAATTTAACAACATGGCTTTTACAGTAAACGGATTGCAAACCACCGAAGCCAACAATCAATTCAACGACAAATTGAAAGACGAAATGGCTGCAAGTCTGCGTTTTGACCCGAAAGACCCACGCGCACTCTGGATTTGGAATGCCCAACGCGATTACATTGAAACAATCAAAATCTTTGGTGGAATTACACTTTTCGTTTCCATAATCGGAATTTTCACTTTAATTGCCGGAATAGTTGGGGTTAGTAACATTATGTTGGTTTCTGTAAAAGAGCGAACACGCGAAATTGGAATTCGCAAAGCTATCGGCGCTCCGCCGGCATCCATTTTACGCTCAATAGTCATTGAATCAATCATGATTACAACCGTTTTTGGATATATTGGAATGATGCTCGGAATTGGCTTGACCGAAATGATAAATTATTTTATGGTTCAATCGGCTGCTCACAGTGCTTCTGAGACAGGAATGACTGTATTTAAAAATCCGACTGTTGAACTTTCAATTGTTTTGATTTCAACAAGTATTTTAATTATTGCAGGCGTCATTGCCGGATATATGCCGGCCCGTAGAGCGGTTCGAATTAAACCTATTGAAGCAATGCGGGAAGAATAAATTATTTACAATTTTTCACTTGCCTGCGGCAGGCAGGTTTACAATTTACAAATTCATGTAATTCGTAACCAGTAACAAATAAAAAAAATTATGTTTGATATAAATCGTTGGCAGGAAATATGGTTCACCATAACACACAATAAATCGCGGAGTTTTTTGACAGCTTTCGGGGTTTTCTGGGGAATGTTCATGTTAGTAGTGATGGTTGGTGCCGGAGTGGCGCTTCAGCGCGGAATGACAGCCAATGTTGAAGGATTTGCAACAAATTCTTGTTTCTTTTGGACTGAAACTACTACCGAACCTTTTAAAGGCTTTAAAAAAGGAAGAAACTGGAATATTGTGAACGAAGATTTGCCGGTTTTACTTCGCAAAGTTCCTGAAATTCAGTATATGGCACCGATTTTATTCGGAGGTAATTCTGCTAATAATACCACACGAAAAGATAAATCAGGAACTTTCAATATTACGGGAAAATATCCTTCATACAACAAAATAGTCGAAAGCAAAATGGTTTTTGGGCGCTATATTAACGACATTGATTTATCTGAAAAACGGAAAGTTTGTGTGATTGGTGAGCGAGTTTTGGAAGTTCTCTTTAATAAAGATGAAAATCCGATTGGCCAGAATATTCAGGTAAATGGTATTTATTTTCAGGTGGTTGGAGTTGCACGAAATAAATCGACAGTAAATATTGGCGGCAAAAGCGAAGAATCAGTAGTCTTGCCTTTCAGCACGATGCAACAAGCATTTAATCAGGGAAATCTGGTACATTTTATTGCTGCAACTGCACAACCGGGAATAAAAGTAAAAGTGATTCAAGATAAAATATCCGATGTTTTAAAAAACATACACGATATTTCACCAACCGACAAAGCTGCTTTAACTTCGATGAACATTGAAGATCAGTTTACCATGTTCTTGTATTTAGGGTTAGGAATTGGGTTTTTAATCTGGTTTGTGGGCATGGGAACTTTGATTGCAGGTGGAATTGGCGTCAGCAACATTATGTTAGTCACCGTTCGTGAACGAACGAAGGAAATCGGGATTCGAAGAGCATTGGGAGCTACTCCGCGTAATATTATTTCGCAGATTTTGACCGAAAGTATTGTTTTAACGTTGATTGCTGGAATGGCAGGTTTAATGCTTGGAGTTGGATTGTTGCAAGTTGTCGGATATGCACTTAGCAAAAGTGATCAGTTTTTCAAAGATCCGCAAATCAGTTTTGGAGTTGGAGTTGCAGCATTCTTTATTTTACTCGTTATTGGTACTTTCGCCGGATTTATACCTGCAAACCGCGCCATGAGTATCAAACCTATTGAAGCTATCAGAGAAGAATAATAGTCATTTACAATTTATTCATCTACAATCTACCATTTTTTCATTTACAATTAAAATTGATATTCTAAATAAAAATTAAACATTTTATAAATTTGGTTACTGGTTTATTATTAGAGACTTGTAACTCGAAACTACAAAACATTATGAAGAAAGTTTTAAAATTTGCATTGCTCATTATCGTAGCAGCGTTGGTAATCTGGACATTCTGGTTTTTATGGCAAAAATCCCGTCCTGTAATAAAGAAATATCAGATTGAAGAAGTAAAATTGGGTAATATCGAAAAACGAACCGTGGCAACCGGAAAAGTGGACCCGCGTAACGAAATTTTGATTAAACCTCAAATGTCAGGTATCATTGCTGCTATTTATAAAGAAGCCGGTGATCAGGTAAAAGCAGGTGATATTATTGCAAAGATTAAAGTTATACCCGATATGGTAAGTTTAAATGGCGCTGAATCACGTGTTTCACGTGCTCAAATTTCGTTCGATCAATCAAAAAAGAATTACGATCGTGATGCTAAATTATTTGCTGATAAAGTAATTTCGAGTGAAGAATTCGAAAAAACGCAACTTCAGTTCAATAATGACAAAGAGGAATTGAAAACTGCAAAAGATAATTTGAGTCTGACGCGTGATGGTATCAGTACCAACAGTGCTGCCATCAGTAATACATTAGTTCGTTCTACAATAACCGGAACTATTCTGGATGTACCTGTTAAAGTGGGAAATTCAGTTATTCAATCCAATAATTTCAACGACGGAACCACCATTGCTTCGGTGGCAAATATGAGCGATATGCTTTTTGTGGGTAAACTGGATGAAACCGAAGTAGGTCGTATTTCTGTTGGAATGCCAATGAACATTACTATTGGAGCTTTGCAGGATCAGAAACTGACCGCCAAACTTGAATATGTTTCTCCAAAAGGGAAGGAAGAAAACGGTGCCATCATGTTCGAAATGAAAGCTGCTGTAAAAGTGCCAAAAAACGTGTTTGTTCGTGCAGGCTATAGCGCAAACGCTGAGATTTTGTTAACAAAAGAAGATCGTCTGATAACTATACCTGAAAGCTGTGTTGAATTTGGAGGAGATACAGCATTTGTTTATGTGCTTAAAACAAAAGAACCACAAGCATTTACAAAAAAACAAGTGAAATTAGGTATATCTGACGGTATCAAAATACAAGTAAAAAGCGGTTTGAAAGTTAAAGACAAAATTCGTGGAGCAGAAATTTTGGAAAAGAAACCGGAAATTCCTAAAAAAGAAGAGAAAAAATAATGTGATAATTTGAGAATAATTAAATCAAACCTATTAACTAATCAACAAATTAACTCAATCAACAAATTACAAATGAGAACTAAAATATATATAATTCTGGTGGCACTTTTGGCAACTTCATTCATGAGTGCTCAAAAACCCTGGACGCTTCAACAATGTGTTGACACGGCATTGGCAAACAATCGCAACGTGAAGCAACAAGCGTTGACCAGAAAAACTAGAGAAGTTGCATACGAGCAAGCCAGAAACAATTTGTTGCCTAATTTGAATGCTTCTGCCAGTCAAAACTTTAATTTCGGACGTTCATTAGGGGTAAATAATGTGTATCAAAATACAAATTCGTCGCAAACTTCATTTGGAATCGGCAGCTCTGTAACTTTATTCAACGGTCTCAAAATGAAGTATAACATTGAGGCCAAAAATGCCGACATGAAAGCTTCTGAGGCTGATTTGGAAAAGACAAAACAAGATATTACCATGAGTGTGGCTGCCGGGTTTTTACAAATTCTGCTCAATAAAGAGCTTTTGCAAATTGCCACTGACCAGTTGGAACTTACCAAAACCAAGATTGAACAACGAAAAGGACTCGTTGCTGCAGGTAAAATGGCCGAAGGCGAAATGTATGATCTGTTAGCTCAGGGAGCAAAAGAAGAACAAAGCAAAATTCAGGCTGAGAACACATTGAAACTTTCTTTGTTGGATTTGGCTCAGATTCTTGAACTCGATAACTTTGAAAACCTGGATATTGTTGCACCTGAAAATTTATCCGAATCGGATTTACATCTTCTTTCGGCTGATGAAGTTTACAATAGCGCTATAACTCATCGTCCTGAAATTATTGGTGCTGAGTACCGGTTGAAAAGCAGTGAAAACAATGTACTTGTCAGCAAAGCCGACTTCTACCCGTCGCTGTCATTTGGTGCTCAAGTTGGAACAGGCTATTATAATTTGAGAGGAATACCGAATAACAGTTTCAGCCAACAGTTTTCGAATAATATGAGTACATTGCTCGGTTTTAATTTAAATATTCCAATTTTCAACAAGTTCGCTATTCGCAATCAGGTTCGTACGGCTCAAATTGGCGTACAAAGCAACAAATTGAACGTGGAAAATGCAAAAATTGAATTGAAAAAGAGCATTCAGCAGGCGTATTATAATGCATTGGGAGCTAAAAGCCGTTGGCAGGCAGCTAATAAATCCGAAATTGCCAGTCAGGAAGCATATCGGTTTACTAATCAGAAATACGAAGCAGGAAGAGCAACTTTGTACGAATTGTATCAGGCCAAAAGCAATTTGACACAGGTGCTTTCGGAACAGGCTCAAGCAAAATATGATTACTTTTTCAGAGTGAAAATGCTTGAGCTGTTGAAATAAAAAGTCAATTTAAAAAATTGAAGATTTTAAAATGATGACAAATCAGGGAATAAAAGGTAAAAAGTCTTGAACTGCAGTACTTACTTGTAATTTCTTAGCTCTTATTCTGAAATCTAAATTTCTCGTAACTCTAACTAAAAAATGAATGCAGATAACATTAAATCGCAAATGCGAAAAGGATACCTGGAATATTGCATTCTGCTTATTCTAAGGAAGAAGCCGGCTTACACGTCGGATATTATTGCCGAACTGAAAGACGCAAAATTAATTGTAGTGGAAGGAACATTGTATCCTTTGCTTACCAGACTGAAAAACAGTGAATTGCTGGATTACCGTTGGGAAGAATCCACGCAAGGACCTCCACGTAAATATTATGAAATGACTCCACAAGGTGCAGCTTTTCTTGACGAATTAGAAAGTGTCTGGGATGAAATTAATAATGTGGTAAAGAAAATCAAAGAATCATAGATTAACAGTTGTAAAAATTAAAGAATATGAAAAAAACATTAACTGTAAATTTGAATAACATCGTTTTCCATATCGATGATGATGCTTATGAAATGCTCCAGACTTATCTCCACGAAATTGCTGATCATTTTAAATCAGAAGACGAGAGAAAGGATATTATGACCGATATCGAAGCTCGCATAGCCGAACTTTTTACAGAAAAACTTCAGAAAAACAAGAATGTAGTTAATCTCATTGATGTTCAGGAAATTATTGAAATCATGGGCAAACCGAGCCAGTTTTCCGGCGAAGAAGATGAAGCCGAGCCTGCTCCAAAAGCTGATAAAAAGCAACAAAAATCACGTCGTTTCTACCGCGATCCTGAAAATGCCATTTTGGGAGGTATTGCAGGCGGGCTGGCTGCTTATTTCAACTTAGATGTAACAGTGGTACGTATTATTTTGGTTTTGTTGGTTTTTCTCGGTGTAGGTTTTATTGTGCCAATCTACATTGTAGTTTGGTTTGTTGCTCCGGCAGCATTGACTGCATCACAAAGACTTGAAATGCAAGGAGAAGATGTAACAATAGAAAACATAAAAACCGAAGTAAACAATGTGAAAAACTACATGGAAAGCGAAAAGTTCAAAAATTCGGCAACCACTGTTGGCGAACGGATTCTTGAAATTTTACGTTGGTTTTTCAAAATTATTTTTGGTTTTATAGGTGCTGTATTAGGAATGGTAGGAATTATAGTGATTGGTGCATTAATTCTGGGACTTTTTTTACTGATTTTTGAACCCACTGTATTTCATGGTTTTAGTCCTGATATAATTTCAAATTGGGCAGTCATAACTCCAGAAAAAATGATTTTATTAATTATTTCGCTAATTTTGATAATCGGATGTCCTATATTTTTACTTATTTATTGGGCAATTCGTCTTTTATCTGGTCAAAGACATTCAAATCATACTGCTTCGTGGGTGGTACTAATCCTTTGGCTTGCAGGATTGTTTATGTTTTTCAGTGCAGGAGCCGGAACTTTTATGCATTTTCATAATAACGATGGGCATCCATTTAGATTAACCTGGAGCGATGATAATAAGCCGTTTGTGGATGAAAATCGGAAAGTTGAGCCATTTCATGCCGTTGAAATTTCAGGTAATTTTGAATTGACTCTTATAAAAGATTCTGCTCAAAATATCATAATTTCAAGTCCCGATGACTTTAAGTCGGAAGTGATTACAACTGTAGAAAATGGGGTGCTCCACATCTATTCAAACCAAATTTTAATAAACAGAACGCTGAAAATCAGCATTTCATCTGATTCTTTGAAAAGTTTAGTTGCAAAAGGTGCTTGTAAAATTCAGACAGACGCACAATTGGTTAATTCCGATTTCTCACTTCAACTTCTTGGTGCAAGTGAAGCAGATTTGGATATGAAAATTGCAAGAGAATTTAATTTGGAGGCAAAAGGTGCTTCGAAGGTAAATGTAAAGGGCAATTGCCAAACATTTAAAATAACTGGAATAGGCGCCAGCGAAATTGATGCAGAAGAACTGATAGCAAAAAATGTTTTAGTTCATGTGAGTGGGGCGACTCATGCTCAGGTATTTGCCTCTGATAGCATAAGCGCAGAAGCATTTGGCGCTAGTGAAATTGAATGCAAAGGACATCCGAAATTTATTAATAAAATTGAAAGAGTCGGTTCAAGCATAAATATCGAATAAAATAGTTTATTGATAGATTCATTGAAAAACCTGCATGCAAATTTTGCAATGCAGGTTTTTCAATACCAGCGAAATTGAATTTAACAGAATTAAAATCGTTCATTACTGAAAATATCAGAATTATTGAAAGAAAGTTGTATTTTTGTAGTTCAGAATATTAAATTGAAGCTAACAGAGAACTGCATATTCATATGAAAAATCTTTTTATCACATTTTCAGTCATTTTGTTAAGTATTTCAACCTTAACCAATTGTGGTGATGCTGATATTTTTTCAATGAACGAAAAAACAGTTCATTTAAAAAAAGGAGGTGATTTATCCGACGCTCTTTTATTATCCGATTTGAATGCAATTACAGAACTCACACTTACAGGGGTTATTGATAGTCGCGATTTTAAAACAATCCGAGACAGAATGCCTAAATTGACTGAATTAGATCTGACAAAAGTTACAATTTCTGCATACAAAGGCTACGAAGGTACTGGTGGTACGAGTGTTTATGAATATCTACAAAACACAATTCCTATCTATTCTTTTTATAATCCAACTTCAACAACAAGTAAAACTTCGTTAATTAAAGTAACCCTTCCAACATCACTTAAATCGGTTGGAGTTTCTGCATTTGCCGGATGCACCGGTCTGACAAGCATTACTTTTCCTTTCACACTTAGTAAAATCGATGACCGGGCCTTTGCCCGATGCAGTGGAATGACCGGAAAGCTTTCCATTCCGGCTTCTGTTGATACAATTGGCTATTCTGCCTTTACTTATTGCACGGCATTATCTTCGCTTCAACTTTCAGATTCGCTTATTTCAATTGGCGAATCGGCTTTTAATGGTTGTACAGGACTAAAAGAATCTTTAAATATTCCAACCAAGGTTAAAACCATAAACGATAGGGCATTTGCTTCCTGTAAAGGATTTGATCAGGTAGATATTCCTGCTTCGGTTGAAACTATTGGTTATTATGTTTTTCTGGATTGTGATTGTCCTGTTTATGTTTCAACTGATAATCAAAATTTTATGAGTAGTGACGGAGTTTTATTCGATTTTTCTCAAACGACATTGTAGTATTTTCCGGCAAGTAAATCTGGAAAATATGAAATCCCTTCAACCGTTATGATAGTTGAGAACTCTGCGTTTTCCAATTGCAATGCTTTAACTTCTGTTGTAATTCCATCGTCAGTAATGCTAATCGGCGATTATGCTTTCCAAAACTGCATCGGATTAACAGGAACATTTAATATCCCAGCAACTCTTTTCTCCTTTGGTATTTTTGTTTTCGAAGGTTGCAGTGGCATTTCAGCGTATAATGTAGAAGCCGGTAATCCTTCATATTCGAGTACAGATGGCGTTCTGTTTGATAATTCGCAAACTATATTATACCTATTTCCTCCTGCACGAACCGGAACCTATACCATTCCGTCTACGGTTACCAACTTAAGTCAGGGAGCGTTTTTGGGTTGTGCCAATTTGACTTCGGTGAGCATTCCTGCTACGGTAAATGCTATTGCTGATAGAGTTTTTATGAATTGCAGCGGTTTGAAATCTATTTACGAATATGCCACTACTCCTATCCCATTTAGTAACGATAAAAAAATAACTTCCTGGTCGGTTTTTGATAATGTAAATAAAACGAATTGTACTTTATATGTACCGGCAGGTACAAAAACTGTTTATAAGATTGCAAATCAATGGAAAGATTTTACAAATATACTTGAAATGTGAAAGATTCAGATAAATTTAACGAGAAGAGATTGTCTGATTTTAATTGTTCTCATTTTGACTAAATTGCCAACTTAAAATTAGGATTTAATTTTGGTTCAGCATAATGAATCAGAATAAAGACTAGTAAATTGATAAAGAAAATAAGATGAGCTTATTTTGAGACAGTTTCAGTTTCTTGCATCCAGAAATTAATTATTGTTGTGAATTAAAATTTCCTTGCTTATATTTTTGAACAATTTTTTCCAATAAAGCATCTTCTCCTATCGAATCGTAACGGGCTTTTAGGTCTTCTTGAAAGATTAAACCTACAGTATACCAGAAGGTTGCAGGAATGCCTCCTTTATAAGTTTTAATCAAACCATAAGCACTTTCGTTTGTTTCTCTGGCAAGAAGTTTAAGCAACAGTTTACCCTGAGAATAAGACATATTCCGAATGTCTTTTTCATATTGATTAAATAGTTCTTTCTCTGTTTTCTTTATTAATCGCCTTCTTTCCTGTTTGTCTGTCATATTTGTTAATTGCACATCAAGTTTTTGAACTATTTCCCTGGTTTTCAATACATAAGGATATAACAATTTCAAATTTCTAATTACCCGATAATTATCATAATAAAACTTTCTTTCTTCATAATAATTGCGGTTATTATTAATAACGTTTTGTTGTGTTACTTTTATATTTTCTGGCTTAATCTCTTGTTTTGGTAAACTATCATCCGGCAAGGTATTCTTAATATCTTGAATCGTTTTTTTTATTTCTGCTAAAAGTTCAGAGTCTTTATTTGCAGGTTGAATAGTTTCTTCGGCATTTTTAGAAGATTCTTCCAAATTTTCTAAATTCTTTATAGTTTCTTTAGGCTGATTTTCTTTTATATTTTCGCTTTGATTTTTTTCGATTTCAGTTGGTGGTAATGGAATCTCCTCCAAGAGTTGAAATTGAATGGCTAAATCCTTATCTGAATTGAGCTTTGAATTAAACGAAAGAAAATTTTCACCAGACTCTATAGACAGCATCAAAACAAATAATCCATTTATCAACAGAGTAATCGAAGCAGCTATTATTTGAGATTTATGTTTATTAAAAATGTCCATTTATGAATCTATTCCTATCTGAGCAAAATGAGTACAAAGATAAAGATTTATTTCTGCTTTGAAGGGAGTAATGATTTAAAAGAAATATGAAAAAACCTTTTTATCATCCTATTAATTTTACAGATTAGCTGACTGATTAAATTCTTTTAGTACCTTTGTTCAGCAAAATCAATTCTAAAAAATGTTTGATGTATCTTCGAAAACCAGATTGGCTCAAAACAAAATTGCAAAGCAATGAACAATTTGTAAAAGTGAATCAGATTGTAAAAAAACACAATCTTCATACTATTTGTTCAAGCGGTAAGTGTCCGAATATGAGCGAATGTTGGAATAAAGGGACAGCAACTTTCATGATTTTGGGAGATATTTGTACCCGTTCATGCCGGTTTTGTAACACACATACCGGACGTCCACTCCCACCCGATTCGACTGAACCTATTCAGGTTGCCGAATCTGTTAATCTAATGAAATTATGTCATGCTGTGATAACTTCAGTTGACCGTGATGACCTGCAGGATGGCGGAGCAAAACATTGGGCTGAAACAATCCGGGCTATTAAAAGATTAAATCCAACTACTACCTTAGAAGTCCTAATTCCTGATTTTGATGGAAAAACTGGATTATTGGATTTGCTTATTGCAGAAAATCCAAATATTATTTCACATAATTTGGAAACTGTTCGAAGACTGACTCCGTCAATTCGTTCAAAAGCAAAGTACGAAAAAAGTTTATCAGTTTTATCATATATTGCATCACAAAATATCGTTGCAAAAACTGGTATTATGCTTGGGTTAGGAGAAATTCATGATGAAGTAGTGACTTTAATGGATGATGCTTTATCTGCAGGTTGTAAAATTCTAACTATTGGTCAATATATGCAACCATCCAGTAAGAATATCCCTGTAAGTGAATATATTACACCCGAAAAATTTGAAGAATACAGACAAATTGCACTTTCTAAAGGGTTTATTAAAGTTGAAAGCGCGCCTTTAGTACGGTCATCCTATTGTGCTGAAAATCATGTTATGTAATATTACATTTCTCTTTCAACTATTCTTTCCAAACTCAGACGAATTTTAACAACCTCAATTCCACGATATTATTTGCTATTAATTTAAATTTTGCTACCAATTCAATCGAACCAAAATACCTCTTGACCCTTTTGATAGATTACTCGCTGTAACTACTTCGTACAAATCGAACTTTAAGCATATTACATACAGAAAAGTTAAAACTCAAAACTGCATACTTTGCGGATAATCATTTTCTTTATTTCTTTATTTCTTCATTTTTCATTCCTTCATTGGCACATTGGCACATTATCACATTGGCACATTATCCCATTTCCAGTTACGGATTTCAGGCATGTCGATATCGTTTTTTTTCGGGTTAACGATACGTTTACTTCGTTGAAACGCTGTTCCACATTGCGGTAAAGCGTTTGCCACTCCACTGTTTCATTCGTATTTGCCAACCACCGCAATTCTTCCAGATACATTTTCACAGCTTGCTGCATCAAGCATAGAATATGAATTTGGTTTACCCAATAGGGACAGCGTCCCGATCCTATTTGTAGAAATAGTTAAGCCAGCAAAACCAAAGGTGCAGCGCATCGGAATATAAATCAGGACAAATTGCGGATAATCAATTATTAACCTGAGTTCGGGATAAACAATAATAATCCAATTTGTACCCAAAAAGCACTTATGTTGATACATGAGAAATAAGGTTAGGTGATAATTTATCTGTGTTTTCTACTAAGGTTTAGTTAAATGAGAAGGTTTTAGTAATTGAAGAACCTTATTTTTATCTTTTCAACCTTAGTAGCAGTGAATAAAGGAGGAATCCCAACCTTATTACCTTCTATTTAAATCGTTAACAACAAGATTCATAAACCCGGTCTAGTTACAGCTCCTTATCCCGAACTCAGGTTATTAAATATAGGACAATAAGACATAAAAGAACTGCCAACATTGTTTCAGTAACAATGTTGGCAGTTTCCTTCTCGCACTTTTACAATTTCAATGCTTCTTCAAACTTCATCTTTTTTTCCACTTTGTGTTTGTTGTATTCGGCTATTACAGTGCAACATTCCGTATAAGCATCGTGTTCAAAATACAGAATCTGATTCTTTGAGGCAGCTTCATCAAGCAACACTTTTTTTTCAGCCATTGCCGGGATAGGAAAAACATCGTAGGACGAAATCCATGCCAACGGCACATTGGCAGCAAGCGGAATGACATCTCCCACGTAAACAAAAGTTTTATTGTCCAAATGGATATAACCCACCAATTGCCCAAGCGTGTGACCATTGTATAAGCGAACTTCCACTTCGGGACAAATAAACTGATTTTCGGAAACAAATTTCAATTTCCCGGCTTGCTGCACGGGTATTATGTTTTCAGTAAAATACGAATCACCTTCACGTACATTGGGATTCAAAAAATTAGACCATTGAGTTTCACCCACCCAATGAGTTGCATTTGGAAAAACCAATTCCACTTTCGACCTATCGGCATTGTATTTGGTAGCTCCACCGCAATGGTCGAAATGCAGATGAGTAAAAATTATATCCGTAATATCTGAACAGGTATAACCCAGCTTGCCGAGTTCATTATCAAAGTTTATTACTCCTTTGAAATCATAGTATTTCAGGTATTCGAGTTGTTTGTCACCGGTGCCGGTATCAATCAGAATCCGCCTGTCGCCGGTATCAATCAGCAAGCAACGCATTGTGAGCTGGCAGTAATTATCGTCGTCACACGGATACCTTTTTTGCCATACTTTCTTTGGGACTACTCCAAATGCCGCACCACCATCTACATGGAATGTTCCGGCTTCGATTTTATATAATTTCATTTTAAATGAGTTTATAAACTATTGGGACTTTATGAACTTGCTAAACTTTTTAGTACATTTGCATTTCAATAATTTTCCCCACAAAAATAAGTAAAAACATTCATCTACCAATCGTATGCAACGAGTTCATTTTATAGCCATAGGTGGAGCTGCCATGCACAACTTAGCCATTGCTATCAGCAAAAAAGATAATTTTTTGGTAACCGGTTCTGATGATGAAATTTTTGAACCTTCACGTACCCGACTGAAAGAAAATGGCTTGTTGCCCGACGAAATGGGTTGGTTTCCGGAGAGAATTCACAAGGAATTACAAGCCGTTATTTTAGGAATGCACGCTACTGAAGATAATCCGGAATTGATTCGGGCAAAAGAACTTAAATTAAAAATTTATTCTTTCCCTGAATATCTTTTCCAGCAAACGCGGAGTAAAACACGCATTGTGGTAGGTGGAAGTCATGGAAAAACGACAACCACGGCTATGATTTTATTTGTGTTGAAACAACTTAAAATCGATGTTGACTACATGGTTGGAGCTCAGATTGAAGGATTTGAAAATATGGTAAAGCTTTCGTACGATTCGCGCATTGCAGTCTTTGAAGGTGATGAATACCTGACTTCTCCTCTTGATCGTCGTCCAAAATTTCACTTATTTAAACCACATATTGCCGTACTTACCGGCATAGCCTGGGATCATATCAATGTTTTCCCCACGTTCGAAAATTATGTGGAACAATTTAAAATATTTACTGAATTGATGGAAGTTCAAGGACGGCTGATTTATTTTGATGGAGATGAAAACCTCAACAAAATAGCAGAAAATCTACGCCGCGATATTGTTCCATTTCCTTACAACACCCCTGAATATGAGGTGCGAAACGGCATCACCTATTTAATTACAAAATATGGTGATATTCCGTTGAAAGTATTTGGTGAGCATAATTTGCAAAACATGAATGCGGCACGATTAGCTTGCCGGCAAATTGGCGTGACGGATGAACAGTTTTATTCGGTAATTTCAGCATTTCCGGGTGCTTCCAATCGCTTGGAAAAAATTGCCGAAACGCAAAATTCTGTTGCTTTTAAAGACTTTGCACATTCGCCTTCTAAACTCAAAGCAACGGTTAAAGCAGTAAAATCACAATTTCCTGATCGTAAACTGGTGGCTTGCATGGAACTGCATACATTCAGCAGCCTGACCGAAAATTTTCTACCTCAATATGCCGGTTGTATGGCCGAAGCCGATGTGGCTTTTGTTTATTACAATCCGGAGGTAATTCTTCATAAACGGTTGAAAGAAATTAATCCGGAACAAGTGAAAGCTGCTTTCGGAGGTGATAATCTGTCTGTTTATACCGATTCACAGGCATTACAACAAAAACTTCGGGAATTGAATTATGACAATACGGCATTATTATTAATGACTTCCGGTAATTTTTCGGGTGTGAATCTGATTGAGTTTGCCAAAGAACTATTGAAATGACACCAAACCCATAAAGAGGCTTAAGAATATCAATTTTCAAAACTTAATCAACGAAAAAACAAATAAACGAATCAACAACTCAACAACTCAACGAATCAACAACTCAACGATTAAAGAATGGCCGAAAAACAACAATTACTCGATAACCGATATATGCGTATGGCTCGAATCTGGGCTGAGAACTCGTATTGCGAACGACGGAAAGTAGGTGCTTTATTGGTAAAAAACAAAATGATAATTTCGGATGGATACAACGGAACACCTTCGGGATTTGAGAATAAATGTGAAGATGAGAACAATGTTTCCAAACCGTATGTTTTACACGCCGAAGCAAATGCTATCAGCAAAGTTGCCCGTTCGCACAACAGCAGCGATAATGCTACCTTGTATGTAACTGCTTCGCCTTGCATTGAATGTTCCAAATTGATTATTCAAGCCGGTATTAAACGGGTTGTTTACGGCGAAAAATACCGCATTATGGATGGCGTTGAATTACTCGAACGTGCAGGGATCGATATCGTGTATCTGGAAGAAGTCTAAAAGCTTGCCTGCGGCAGGCAGGTTTATAAAGCTCAGTTTAATCAACTAAACAAATCAACAAAACAAATCAACAACCAAATATGAATAAAAAAAATTTAGTATTCGTTTTAATTGTTTTATTTGCTATCATTAGCGGTGTATTTTTAGGAAATTTATTATCCAGAAGAGCCAATGGACATGGATTTCTTAAGATGTCATCACATAACAAAGTAGATGAATTACTATCCATCATACATTCTCAATATGTTGATACAGTCAATATGAAAGAAATGATTGAAGAATTGATGCCGGAAGTAACTTCAAAACTTGATCCGCATTCGGTTTATATTCCTGCTTCCGATTTGGCAGACGTAAACAGCGAATTGGAGGGTAGTTTCAGCGGGATTGGTGTTCAATTTAACATACAGAATGATACGATAATGATTGTATCTGTTATAAGCGGCGGACCTTCAGAGAAAGTCGGATTATTGGCCGGTGACCGTATTGTTCAGGTAAATGATACCGTTTTTGTCGGGAAAAAGATTTCGAATGAAAAAGTAATGAAAAAATTGCGTGGAAAAGACGGAACGAAAGTAAAACTGGGTGTTCGTCGTCATGGAACACGTGAAATTTTACATTATTCTATCACCCGGGGTGAAATTCCGGTTAATTCGGTTGATATCGCTTATATGATTGAACCGCAGGTCGGTTTTATAAAGGTCAGCAAATTTGCAACCACCACGTATTCAGAGTTTTTGAATGCCATTGCTAAACTTAGAAATCAGGGTGCCAAAAAATATATCATCGATTTACGTGAAAATAGCGGTGGTTTTATGGAACAGGCAATCGAAATGGTCAATGAATTTTTACCTGCCGGAAGAATGATTGTTTACTCTCAGGGCAAAGCTTATCCCAGAGCAGAAGCAAAATCAGATGGAAAAGGAAGTTGCATTAATCAACCGATCGTTGTTCTGATTGATGAATTTTCTGCTTCTGCCAGTGAAATTTTCTCCGGTGCCATTCAGGATAACGACCGTGGAATTATCATTGGACGCCGTTCGTTTGGCAAAGGATTAGTTCAACAACAACTCAATTTTTCGGATGGATCAGCGATTCGGTTGACTGTGGCACGGTATTACACACCTTCGGGAAGAAGTATACAAAAACCGTATGTGCGCGGGAAAGCAGAGGATTATGTGATGGATATTCTAAATCGATTTAAACATGGTGAGTTCGACAGTAAAGACAGTATTCACGTTGCCAAATCATTGAAATACAAAACCGCAGGAGGCAGAACGGTGTATGGTGGTGGTGGAATTATGCCAGACATTTTCGTTCCTCGCGACACGTCAGAATATACGCCTTATCTCAACAAAGTAATAAATTACGGTTATTTATATCAGTTTGCTTTCCAGTATTCTGACAAAAATCGGGATAAACTAAAAGCAATTAAAACCTGGCAAAACATGTCCGACTACCTCGATGGTCAGAATCTGTTAAGCGATTTTGTTGCCTATGCTGCAACAAAGGGTGTTCCGGCAAACTCAAATCAAATTAATGTATCGAAAAGATTTATGCTCATGCAGTTAAAAGCCTATATTTCCAGAAACACCCTGGGCGATCAGGGTTTTTATCCCTTGCTTTATAAAGAAGATAAAACAGTAAAAGTGGCGGTAGAACAGTTGAGGAAAAAATAATATTCAATCTACTATTGAAGCTTGTGTCTGACATATTCATAAGGAAAATATAACAACATTCGAGGTCCGGAAAAACGCATTAAGTCTTTGATTTGATTGCGTTTTTCTGCATCATAACAATGAATTTTACATTCTTTACAAGCTGGTTTTTCATCTCCGAAAGGACATTTATCCAGCCGTTCTAAAGCGTATTCTTTCAACTCCGCACATTTAGGACAAAGTGATGATCTATTGCCGTGTTTTCTCCGGCAATACAGATTAATCATTAGTTCAACGGTTATTTTTTCAGAAGCGATTTTGGCCATTAAAAATCAGTTTGTAATTATAAAAAAAGTGAGGGAATGAACCTCACTTTTTTGAATTTATAAATTTTCGAATTTTACTTTTTCAACTTTAGAAGTTTTTCTATTTTGCCTTTGAAACTTATATTTTCCATAAAGCCGGAAAAGTTTTCAGCACCTGGCCCGTAAGCAAAAACCGGAACAGGAACACCTGAATGACTTTTAGTTGTAAAAGCAGCTTTCAGCATATCTGAACCGAATTTACCATCCAGAATTGTCATTCCACCAGTTTCGTGGTCGGCAGTAATGATAACTAATGTATTTCCATCCTTTTTTGCAAAATCAAGTGCTTTTCCGATGGTTTGATCAAAATCAAGCATCTCTTTGATAATCTGTTGTGTATTATTGTCATGCGCTGCCCAGTCAATCTGAGAACCTTCCACCATCAGGAAAAATCCTTTTTTATTATTGCTCAAAATATTAATCGAGGCTTCGGTTGCATCCGGTAACATAGTGCCACGTTCGGGTATTCCCGGATTTTGATCATCGTAGAGTAAACCGGCTAGTTTCCCTATTTTAACGGCTTTCACATCTTTCAAAGTATAAGCTATCTGATAATTTTTAGCTTTCAACTCATTAGTCAGATTACGATTATCCGTTCTGTCTTCAAAATACTTACGTCCACCGCCTATAAAAACGTCAATATTTGTTTTTAGATAATCGGTCGCAATTTCCTCATACATATCCCTGTTTATCTGGTGGGCAATATATGAAGCCGGAGTAGCATGAGTCACTGCGCAAGCAACCACTATGCCAGTAGATAAATTGTTTTTAGATGCCAGCTCCAAAATGGATTGAACAGCCACAGAATCAGGATTCATGCCAATCATACCGTTTTTTGTTTTCACTCCACAGGCTAAAGCCGTTCCACCGGCACCCGAATCGGTTGTAAATTTATTGGACGAATAGGTTTTAGAAAATCCACTGTACGTGCAACGTTCTAATTCTAAGTGATTTCCATTTGCCACCATTCCGGCATAAACCTGAGCAATTCCCATGCCGTCACCAATGAGAAAAATAACATTTTTCGGATTTTTTTGAGCCGAAAGGGGCTGGAATGTGAGGCAAAACAGAAGACAAACTGAAGTTATGAAAATTGAATTTTTCATTTGAATAATGTAATTTGTAATTATCATTCTATCGTTAATGCATTTGAAATCCCGAGTAATTCCTTTTTTATTGATTTCAACCGTTCTACGACTTCTTGTTGTTTAGCGATCACATCCTTTTTCTGACTTAATTTGCGCTTTGCACCGTCAAGTGTCAGTTTTTGTTCATTTACCAGATAAATTATCTGTTTGATTACCTGAATGTCTTCCGACGAATAAAAGCGCGTTCCTTTTTCGTTCCTTTTGGGTTTAAGTTGTTTGAATTCTTTTTCCCAAAAACGCAGGTTGGACTGATTTACCCCAAACATATCGGCAACTTCAGAAATTGAATAAAAAAGTTTTTCCATAAACAACTAAAATTAAACTATTTAATAATCTTCAAACGTTGTCCGGTTCGGATGTTTGAACCTCTAATATGGTTCCACAATTTTAATTTCTTGACCGAAATTCCATATTTCGCAGCAACATTCCCTAAAGTCTGACCGCGTTTTACTTTGTAATAGATTACTTTACCCAATCCTCCGGGAACGATACTCTCAGATGCTTGTTGGATTTCTATTTCGCTTCTTCGAACGTTAATTAATTCATCCGCTTTATAAGCTACGATCTGATCAATTTTTTCAATAAAAGTGTTTGCATAATTAAGCGGCAGACACAATTCATAGGGTTTTATATCTCCTGGGATAATGTCTTTTCTGTACTGTGCATTTAACAACCGGATTTCTTCAATTGGCAAATTCAAAACCGAAGCAATTTGCACTAAATGAATACGTTTATGAACCATTACAGTATCTGTAAGCACTGGCATATTTACAATTGCGGCGCACAAATTATGTTCGGAAGCATAATGCATCGAATAATTAGCTGCAATAAAAACAGGGACATAAGCTCTTGTTTCTTTAGGCAAAAAAGGATAAATTGCCCAATAATCGCGTTTCCCGCCTGATCTTCTTATAGCTTTATTTATATTTCCCGGACCACAATTATAAGATGCAATAACTAAATTCCAATCACCGTAAATAGAAAACAAATCTTTTAAAAAATGAGCTGCTGCATTTGTTGCTTTAACCGGTGACAATCGCTCATCAACCAAGCTATTGATTTCCAAACCATACATTCTGCCGGTACCAATCATCAATTGCCATAAACCTGCTGCTCCCATGCGTGATACGATAGTAGTATTCAGAGCCGATTCAATAATCGAAAGATATTTCAATTCCAATGGCAAGTTGTTTGCTCCTAAAACCTGTTCAAAAAGTGGGAAATAATAATTGCTCAGCCCCAACATATATTCAACCTGCCGGCGTTTTCGAACTGTATATATATCAATAAATGAACGAACTGTAGGATTGAAAGGCATTTCCATTAAACATGGCATTTTCGACAAACGAAGTTTATAAACAGAATCTGAAACGCTTAGCACATCATTACTCGATATGCAATTTGAAGGACTTGCACGTCGAATTACCCATGATTGCAACATAAAATCCAACGTATTGTCGAATTCGGCAGGAACAGTTAATGTGGAATCTGACATCAAAGTTTTATCTGTTGGTTCTACATCCGCATTTTTCATTAATTGTGAAAAAGCAAATGTGGAACTAATAATCAACAATATACAGGATGCAAGAAAGGTTTTAAAATTCATTTGTAAAAAAAATTCTAATTGAAATCAATCTATTTTAAACTAATACTACATTGCATTGCCAATGTATTCGGAACACCTAAATCATTTTTCAGAAAAGTCGGCTGAAAATGCATTGATAAATCGGGACTAATATCGAAATCGTATAATTGTGCATCGACAAAAGCATCAACGATTGTTAACGCATAATAAGCAACTGATGCAATGATACTTAAATCGCGGTAACGACGATAAACATCTTGTTTTGATTTTAAAATCGCTTTAAATGATTCCATGCCACCATACGAATCGATGGTTCTTCCTTTAGGTATTATTTGCAAATAACTGGTTTTTGTTGGATCATTACTCAGTATATCCTGATATGCCGTCAAATATGACAGATATGTCGTTGAATTCCATGAAATAGCATAAGCGCATCCCAAAAAACCGCCGTAAACGATTGGTAATTTCCAATACTTTCTATTCAATATCTGACCATATCCCGGAATGATAGCACCCATCCACACAACTTTTATAGGATCCGGTTTAAAGGGTTCTAACTTTAGATCATTGGCTTTTATAACCATTTCTGGAATGATGGTTTTTTCATATAAACGCGCAATGGTGTCTTTTCTTATTTTATTCTTTGTTGTGTCAACCTGTGCCTGTAGACCTACCGACATCAGGAAAATAAAAAACACAAGTATGTTTACGGTTTTATACACAAAGAATCAATTAAATTTTATCGAACAATTCCATTATCTGTGCCAATTCCTCGTCGTTTTCAAAAGGAATCGTTATCTTTCCCTTTCCTTCCGGATTGCATGCAAATTGTACGTTAGTACCAAAAACCTGACTCAATTGTGCTTGTAAATTTTCAAACTCGGGAAGACTTTTAATAGGATTAATTGTTGTGGCCTTAACTTTAGAATCAAAACTACCTGTTTCCAAATATAATCTTACTAATTCTTCAACTTTTCTGACGGTAAAATCATTTTTAAGAATTGATTCATACAAATGCAATTGATCGACAGGTTCAGATAAGCCTAAAATGGCACGGGCATGACCCATATCAATTTTTTTATCTTTAATTCCCATTTGAATTTCAGCCGGCAATCTCAGTAAACGCAAATAATTGGCAATGGTAGCTCGTTTTTTGCCAACCCGTTCACTTAATCGTTCCTGAGTTAGTTTATATTCTTCCATCAATCGATAAAAAGTCAGTGCAATTTCTATGGCATTTAAGTCTTCGCGTTGAATGTTTTCAATCAACGCCATTTCCATAACCTGTTCATCAGCAGCCGTTTTAATGTATGCAGGAATGGTTTTCAAACCAACTTGCTTTGAAGCTCTTAACCTGCGTTCACCTACAATAATTAAATAGGTGCCATCGTCGTTTTTGCGTAATGTTATTGGAGAAATAACGCCCAATTCACGAATTGAAGTAGCTAATTCAGTCAAAGTTTCTTCATCAAAATGACTGCGGGGTTGATTAGGATTCGGAAAAATCAAATCCAGTTCCACTTCATTTATTGATGAAGAACCACTTGTAATGATGCTTTCGATGTCTAACAACGCACCCAAACCTCTTCCTAATCCGGTAATATTTTTTGCCATATCGTATTTCGAAAACGTAGCTTTCTATCAATTATTTCATTTACAATGAATGAATTAATTTACTTTTTTGTGTTTTGCAATTAATTCTTTTGCTAAATCCATGTAATTTGACGATCCTTTTGATTCTGAATCATACATTAAAACCGGTTTCCCATGACTTGGAGCTTCACTCAAACGTACATTCCGGGCGATAACCGATTCAAATACCATTCCCTGGAAATGTTTTTTAACTTCAGCATAAACCTGATTTGCTAACCGCAACCGATTGTCATACATGGTAAGCAAGAAACCTTCAATTTCCAATGCAGTATTTAATCTGCTTTTTATTATTTTTATAGTATTCAGCAACTTACTAATTCCTTCGAGGGCAAAATACTCACACTGAACGGGAATAATGACTGAATCGGAAGCGGTAAGTGCATTAACGGTTATCAATCCCAACGAAGGAGAACAATCAATCAACAAATAATCATAAAGCGATTTTAATGGAGTCAGAATGTTTTTCATCACCCGTTCTCGATTATCCATATTCAACATTTCAATTTCAGCACCAACTAAGTCAATATGTGATGGCAAAATATAGAGATTTTCCACTGCGGTGGGATGTATAGCCTGAGTAGGCGGAACATCATCAATCAAACATTCATAAATTGTAAATTCAAGCGAGCGAATATCAATTCCCAATCCCGATGAAGCATTGGCTTGCGGGTCGGCATCAATTAATAATACTTTTTTACCCAAAGTGGCCAGTGAGGCAGCTAAATTTATGGCTGTTGTGGTTTTTCCAACTCCACCTTTTTGGTTAGCTAACGAGATTATTTTACCCATATTTTAGAGAAAATTATTTTTGTAATGGTTGTAGCTTTTTTCAAAAACCCCTTAGGAATTGCATTCTTACTCAACAATCTGAATGTCAGAAATTTCACATTGAGCAACAGAATTCTTTACAGATTGGCAAAGATAATAAAATTAATCCACCCTTTCAACAAGCAAATAGTCTGCTAAATAGAAATAAGGTTTTTTAAGGCAAACTATATAATATTGTTTACTTTAATACTTATCCAAGTTGCTCATTTTCATTTTAAAAAAACTATTTTAGATAATGACATTTTAATGTATTTAAAATAGAAAATTCAAATCGCTTTGAAAAATTGCTTATCTTTGCAACAACAGAGATAAAGAATAAAATTATCAACGTATTCACTTTCAATCATTTCCACTTTAGCTTAATGATTCTGATATGAAAATTCGAAATTATCGAAACACACTGATTTATATCTGCTTATTAGCACTTTCTATAATCTTATTTTTCTATTTTTCTCGAATAGATTTAACTTCCGACAAACGATACAGCATCGCGGAACAAACAAAAAATCTGATGGGAGAAATTGATTCTCCAATTAAAGTAACTGTATATCTGGATGGTGATTTGAATCCGGGATTTCAACGTTTGAAAAATTCGACTGCCGAATTATTAGATGAATTATCTGTTTATTCAAATAAAAGTATATCTGTAAAATTTGAAAATCCATCGTTGGCAGAAACACCTCAGAAACGCGAAAAGAAATATGCCGAACTTGAAGCGCAGGGATTGACTCCAACAGCCGTTTATGAACGCGACAAAGAGGGAAAATCCATTCAGAAAATCGTTTTTCCCTGGATTGAAATAAGTTACAAAGGAAAAAAGATTCCGGTTTGTCTGCTAAAGAATATCTTTGGGAATTCAGGTGAAGAAAACCTGAACATATCTATTGAGAATCTGGAATTTGAAATTACGGATGGAATTCGCCGACTGGTTAATACCGGAGTATCGAAAATTGCTTTTATAGAAGGACATGGAGAACTCTCTGAACCCGAAACGTATGATATCAGCAAATCGTTAAGCCGATATTTTCAGATCGATCGGGGAGTGCTGGGAAATAATCCGGCTATTCTTGACAATTATAAAGTAATCATCATTGCTAAACCCACGAAACCTTTCAGCGAATCCGACAAATTCATTATCGATCAATATATTATGCATGGCGGGCGGGTTCTCTGGTTAATCGATGGCGTTCGGATTGCAAGAGAAAACCTGTCGACAATCGGACTTTCGCCGGCTATGGAATTGGATGTTAATCTGAATGATCAACTTTTCCGTTATGGTGTACGTATCAACCCTGTTTTACTGCAAGATGTACAATGTGCTTCGGTT
>JADGPS010000031.1 GCA_017882285.1 Paludibacter sp.
AACCCAATTGAAATCCGTAAATCCATAAAAATGAATGAGCATCAAGTAAAGATACATTATTAAATCGCTGTGATAAGAGTTTTCTAAATTGTTTTATTATCTCATTGTATTCTAAATAGTTTCCCCACGAGCAATTATGACTTGTTTTAAATTCTATACCCAAAGAATCAAATATTATATCAAATTGATCTTGTGAAATAGGCATATATTTTTGAGAATTTTTGATAAAGAATAAATACGCAATAAGTTGGTAAGAAAAGCCAATTTCGTAGAATTTATTAAACGCAGTTTCATCCGAAATTTTGGACTTAAAAAAGTCAAAAAGTAATTCTTCATTTTCTCGGTTCCCTTTCAATTTTTTAAAGTCGTCTTTCTTTCTCCAATCTATCAAATTGTTTATATTTATGTTAATAGATTTTTTGATACAATCAAGAATTCTTCCTGTTCCGAAGTCTGTTTCTTTCCAAGTATTCGATATTAATTGATTTTTTGCCTCTTTTAGAATGTCATATTTGTAATTCTCGTGTTTTACAATTAATGGGTGTTTCCTAAAATCAGAATTATGTTCAACTAAGTCATTATTTTCTAACTTATTAAAACCCAAATATGCAATCTCAAAGATTTTTTCATTCACGTCTATCATATTCTTCTCTGTTTTTTTACACTGACCACAAACACCCAAATAACCCCAACCGGGTATATTTCTCTTATACTTTCAACAATTCAGTAGGTTTATTCTCCAAATAATGGAATAAAAGTAACTTCTTTAATTTCACCCCTCAAAAATACTACCCCGTTCGACTGAGATTATTGTCTTGTACCGATGACTAATTCATATTCCGTTTCCGATTTCTTATTGATATTTTGTCCCATCACAGGTTGCGTATAGACAGCTTGATCTACTCCTTCCGCTTTACTATAACCGTTAGATTTTAGCCATTGTAAAATCTGATTTGCAAAACCAAATGCTTCTCCGTCTCCTAAAACTGCAACTACTCTTACTACTGCAGATGTAGGAATGTTTTGTAATAACTGGTCTCCAAGTTGAGAATTCATTTGTCGAGCCTGTGGTCCGAAATTTACTGTATGTGCAGTCACTCCGCCCATTTGATTATGGCTTGTAATAAAAATGTTTTTGTTTTCTTCACTCATGATTATTGGATTTTATTAAATGGAAATATACTGAAGTATTCTAAAAGCTTAACAACTGAAGCAAGAAAAGCAACTGTCCCTGTGATTATTAGGATTATTTTTTTCCATTTCGGTTGTTTTTTTTTGTCTTCGTCACTTGGCGGTTGATTGGACAAGTTAATATTGTTGCCAAATGATACATTTTGAGCTGTAATCCCGCCACTTTGATTTTTCGATGTTATTTCTATTTTACTCATATTGTTTTTTGTTCTATTACCCCTTATCCTAAATAAACCCAATTGGGTATATTTCACTTATAGTCCGATAATGGAATAAAAGTAACTTCTTTAATTTCATCCCTCAAAAATACTACAAATATTTATTCACTTAACCCTTTTTGCCAACTAATTTTAAACAATCTGAAAGAATGACTAAATTAGACAAAATAAAACCATCCAAACCTTTCGGCAGGGATGGTTTTTAGTTGCATAGAGTAGGAGGGAGGTATTATAACTGCACTTCTCCCAGGTACATACTATTCGAGTTCATTGTGCCGTTGGCTCGGGTAAAAAACAGCCAACTGTGCGCTTTGCCGCCTGTCCAGTTATCGGGCAAATCCACTTCCAGCGTTCCGTCCATACGTGTTACATCGGGTTCATAAAGCATGGCTTCGCGCAAGTCTTCGTTGAAGAAAACCACCGTTACCGTGTCGTTACCTTTTGCCGAATCGAACGGACTGTTGTGGATATTGCCGGTGTACCAGTCTACCTTTACAGTCGAACCTGAAGTCAGCGTTACCGCATGTGTGCCCGAAGCATACACACTTTCGCTGCCTACTGCCACTATCAGTTTGCTTACATCCATAGTCCAGTCGGGTGCTGAGCCCGTTACTGCATTTCTGAATGCATATGACACTGCCGTTTGATAACCGCCTTTGCCATTGAACGTGTATTTGAACAATTCACGCAAACAGCTCATATAGGTTATGACAAATGTAAATTTAGTACGTACTGCCACCTGCTTTTCCGATTTTGGATTGCCGGGAGCTTTAAATATTCTCAGGATATTTCCGTTGTTTTGTGTTTTCGCAGCTACTGCGCCACCGTGACGACCGGATATTTCGCCAAAAGTGGTAGAATTAAAACGTGCCATATATTTTTTTGTATTTTATTATTAATTGTAAATTGAAAAAAAAATAATTTTGATTACTGTTAACTAACAAAGTTTTTTGAACGCAAATCATGCAAATAAAAGCATTTTTTTTTGTTAGTTCTGTTTTTTACTAAATCCAATATTCTCACTATCCAAAAGTCCCCCGCAGTTTATCCCGCTTGCGGGAGGGGATTTAGGGGGTCGCTGTTAACTGAATCGGGCGGTGGTCGTATTTTTGCAATCTGCATAACTTTTTAGTTTTACGGGCTGCAAAAAAAAATGCAGCACAAGTTTTCGTTTGTGCTGCAAAGTAATATACTTTTTTTCTGCTAATAATCAAGCTTTTGCTTGTTTATTCTTGTATTCAAGAACAAACAAGTTCAGACAAGAGTAATCAAGATTAATCAAGAGTAATCAAGCAATTTTATCCTTTTCAATCATTTTCAACAGATGATTTAATCGGATAGTTACACTGTCTATGTCGGCTCTATCCGTTGTTTTATTAATAGTATACCCAAAAACACCCTGATACGTACCAATATCTCTATTCATAAATAAACCCAATGACTTATGGAGTTCCTTCGCTTGTCTGCTGCTGATTGAAATCAATGGAGGTTGATATGCTTCCATAGCTTCCAACATTATTCTTATCGCTTTCCCTTTTTCTGTTGAAAATTCTTCTTTAACTGCTTCTGACAGTTTAAATTTATTTTCATGCAACAGATAATCAGGGAAAGCCTTACTTTGTTTTTTGCTTTTTTTCGCGGTATTCTCTGTTTTGGCTTGTATCAACGATTTCTTGATTTCCACAACTTCCTGTAAATCTTCATTCAACCATGTTCCGAACGCATCCAATACATATTCTTTCGTTAAGAACACGGCGGGATTTACCGGTTCAAATATATCATTATCAACCATATCCGAAATCATTCGGATAAAATCGGCTCTCCTGTCCGAAGTTAATTTGAAATCAATAACCTGCTTATCATTATTTATTGATTTCTTGGTATTCAGGAATTCAACTTCAAATTTTGCACGGTCCATTTCTGATTTGATATAGTGTAATAAACCTTTAATTTTATAGTATTCCAGTTCTACATCATTCATTTCAAATTTACGGCTTTCATAATCGAATTTCAGATTTGTAAGATACGTTATTTTATTGTGTGGGTCAGTCGTATTCTTTAACGTTTCCTGAATCTTATCAATATCGAAATAAAAAACCTTACTCATTTCTTGCCTTATTTCCTTATCGTCAAAAGTGCTCAACTCATGTCTGAAATCAACCAGTTGAATAATCAATATATTATATTGCTCTGCGTCAGGTGAATTACTTATTACACTAATTAGTAAATCAACGAATATCAACAAATCGGCATCATTAAATCCCCTCTCTTTAGCCAGTTCTTTTACTTTTGCTATGCATTTAAAAGGTTTTGTATAGTTATAATAGATAGCAAAGGAATAAGCTTCGTAGATTCCATCAATAAAATCTTCAAAAGGTTTCTTTGTCATAGGTTTATGATGATCCTTAAACAACAAATAAAATTTCTGAGCATATAGGTTAAAATGCTCATCGGATGTGCTTACATAAAAATCAAGGTCTCTCTTTTTCATTGTAATAAAATTTAGTATTCAAAAATATCTTATTTCAAAAACACATAAACCCACGCACCCAATAAATGTCCCCTTCTTGCTCCCTCTCCTTTGGGAGAGGGCCGTGGTGAGGTCGGGGACGAGCGAAGCGGAGGGGTTTCTTGGTTTTTTATTTCACTTCAAATATTTCTTTATCTCTTCCAGCACCTGCATGGGATAATTAAACACTTCCAGATTTTCAAACCGGATAACCGTAACACCTACCGAATTTAAATATTCGGTTCGTTTTTGGTTATATTTTCGTCCTTCCTCGGTAAAATGTCCAGCACCGTCAAGCTCAACAGACAGTTTGTATTTGTGACAATAAAAATCGACTACATAATGCCCGATGCTAAATTGCCGTAAGAAACGCTCACCCACCAGCTGTTTATTTTTAATCATTACCCACAATGCTACTTCGGCGGCTGTCATTTGCTTGCGTAGTTTGCGCCGGATGGGTTTCATTTCGGGCAGCGTGTTTATATATTCAGGCATGGTATTGTGTTTTTTTGAAATAAATATAGAAATTTAACCCCTCCGCTTCGCTCGTCCCCTTAAAAGGGGACAATTATTAGGTTCAAGATGATTTACATTTAATTATTCGTACTGCAATAATAAGCTTGCTCAAATTATTCTTGTTCAAATTATTCCTGCAATAAGCTAAAACAAGTTATTGAGATCAAATTATTCTTATTTAAATTATTCTTGGTCAAATTCTATTTAATACTGAAACCTCCAGCATCTAATAAATCTTCCCTTTTTAAGGGAAGTACCCGCAGGGGGAAGGGTTTCTTATATTTTATTACATTCCACAAAATTATAAAATTATTTTTACAATTTTCTTTTTTAGTTAAACTTTTTTCAACAGGTTACTTTTTTTTGTTATTTTTTTACTCATGATATGTTTTTTCTCTTTATTCGGGGTGCGACTTAAAGTCGCACTCCGAATAGGCTAAAATTTCCTGAAATTGATTCTGAAACCCCCGCTGGCACAACTTTGCAAATCCGCATCTGCCAGATGGAGTGGGAGAGAGGGAATAAAAAGTTAGGTTGTGAAACTGCGGTAGTTTCTAAAGAAATTAATACCCGCAATTGAAAATTGCGAAAACCCAACTACCAACTACTTACTAATAACTATAAACCAACAACTTTTTCACGGTTATATTACGGTTATTACACGATTCAAACACGATAACGACATGAACTTATATGAGATCGTAATATATCCTTATTAGTTGCATAGTTCATTCGAATAATGTACCTTTGCATGTTGGAAGATAATAAGAACAAACCCTAACCCCTACAGGGGAAAAAGAAATGAATAGTTCAATATTTTAATATAAACAAATTTGGAGATGACGCTAACTCCAGCTCTCCTTTAGGGGTTGGGGGTCATAAATAATTCTATGGCAATCGTAAAAGGAGCACTGCAGGTTACAGGCAGTATAAAAGGAGTAACGTTTTACTCCCGCGTGGGAAGTGATAAAGTTATTATGCGCACTAAAGGCGGACCCAGTAAGCAACGCATGGCCAAAGGTCCTGAGTTCGAAAAGTTACGCGAACATCAACAGGAGTGGGGTGCCTGTGTGCAATTTGCCCGCTCAATACGTCAGGCTGTGGGGGAGAATTACCGTTTGTGCGATTTTAATCTTTCACCGGTATGGACAGGAATCGGCAAGAACCTGATGAAAATGGATCAGGTGAATAAACAGGGCAAACGGAGTTTGTACCTGAGTACGTACCACCAGGCGCTGGAGGGATTTAGTTTTAACCGTAACTATCCATTGAACAGTGTGTTACGTGTATTGCCAACTTGCCGGGTGAACCGTGAAACACTCGAAGCCAGCGTTACTTTTCCTCGTATTAACACCACTACCGATCTGCTGAATGTGCAGCGTTTGCCATATTTCAGGCTGATTGTATGCCTTGGAACCGTTTCGGATATGGTGTATAATCCACTAAATCTGTTTTATAACTTTGAACCGGTGGTAGATTTGATGCAAGGAGCATCTGTAAATCATGTAACCGAATGGTTTTCAGCCGATAATTTGCTAAAAGAACAGATCCTAAACCTGCAAATGAATGAAGAACTACGTGAATTTATGACTGAAAATGTAAGTATATTGCTCAGTATCGGCATTGAATTCGGAAAAGTGGGCTTTGGGGGTGAAATTACTGAGGTAAAACATGCCGGAAGTGCTAAAATAGTGACAGTTAATTAGTTGACCCCTAAATCCCCTAAAGTTTGCCCCTAAATCCCCTAAAGGGGACTTAAAGAAAGGTTATTATCATTCGAATGATTTAAATTAAAAAACAGATAAAGTAATAAGAGTATACTTTATTAAGTAGCTATTTTAAGTTAATTATTTGACCGAAATAAATCTGTAAAAGGAGTGGAGCAGACAAAAAATAATCCCCTACACGATTATAGGGCAAAATCAGCAAGTGATAAATCAATTTGGATTTTATTTTCCGTTTAGGATAATGTACTAAAGTTCAAAATCCGGATAATGACCATCGGTTTAGCTAAACCTCAGTTTCAACAATCAAACGCACAAATCAAAACTGAATTGGTTTTTCAAAAGTTTTTTCATTTATAATTTCATTTGTAATTTCCTGAGAATATAATTTTGCTTCATAACTTTCCAACTGATTTCAAATACGCGATTCTCAGAGCTTCTAATTCGCTCTATAATCCCGACAGCTAATCCATTTCCTATCACTATCATAGCATATTCAAATCATAGGCATAATAATCCTATAATTTATATTATGTATAATAGAAATGATTGACTTATTCCTATTAACCATTTGTTTCTGCTCTCCCATCACTTCTTCAAATTTTAATCTATTTCCGGCAAACGGGTTTTGCGATTTTTTAATCGCACTCATAGATAAATTTACGCGATTGGAAATCGCGAAACCCGAAACAAAGACTTAATTCATACAATAAAAGCCGCTAAACATTTCTGTTTAATCGGCTTTTGTATTTATTCCCCTCAGTTCTTCTTTTAAGCCCCTTTAGGGGTTTGGGGCTTGATATCAATCACCAGATTTAATTCGTCTAATTGTGATTGATCAATTTTTGAAGGTGCATTAGCCATTACATCCCGTCCTGAATTATTTTTAGGAAAAGCAATACAATCACGAATGCTGTCGAGTCCTGCAAATAATGAAACCAAACGATCCAGCCCAAAAGCCAGTCCCCCGTGTGGCGGTGCTCCATATTGAAAAGCGTTCATCAGAAAGCCAAACTGCGCCTGTGCCTTTTCAAGCGTAAATCCAAGCAATTCGAACATTTTGTTTTGAAGTTGGCTGTCGTGAATACGAATTGACCCACCTCCCAATTCTATTCCATTGATTACCATATCATAAGCTGTTGCCCGCACTTTTCCTGAATCGGTATCCAACAGATGAATATCGTCCGGATTTGGTGATGTAAACGGATGATGAGTAGCATAATAGCGTTGAGTTTCATCGTCCCATTCAAACAACGGGAAGTCAATAACCCACAGCGGTGCAAATACGTTCTTTTCACGAAAACCTAACCTCGCTCCCATTTCTAATCGTAATTCGCATAAAGCCTTCTGTGTTTTGATTTTATTTCCGGCCAACAACAGAATTAAATCGCCTGATTGAGCATTAAACTTAGCAGCAATGGCTTTTAAATCATCAGTTGAGTAGAATTTATCAACAGAAGATTTGAATGTACCGTCGGCTTCACAGCGGATATATACCAATCCCTTCGCTCCTATTTGCGGACGTTTAACAAAGTCGGTCAGTTCATCTAATTGTTTGCGGGTATAACCTGCACAACCCCCGACACATATACCACCTACATAGGGTACACTGTCGAAAACAACAAAATCGTGTCCCGAAACAGCTTCTTTAAGCTCTACCAGCTTCATATCGAATCGGATATCCGGTTTATCCGAACCGTAGTACTTCATAGCATCGTGCCAGGTCATACGGGGAAACGGGTTGTCAAAATCAATATTTTTAATGAATTTGAATAACTGCTTCATCATCCCTTCAAAAATGACTAATACATCTTCCTGTTCAACAAAAGACATTTCACAATCTATTTGGGTAAATTCAGGCTGACGGTCAGCACGCAGGTCTTCGTCGCGAAAGCATTTGGCTATCTGAAAATAACGGTCGAAACCGGAAACCATCAACAGTTGTTTGAACAACTGTGGAGATTGCGGCAACGCGTAAAATTCTCCCGGATTCATACGTGAAGGTACCACAAAATCGCGTGCTCCTTCGGGCGTAGAACCAATGAGAATAGGCGTTTCCACTTCCAGAAAGTTCATTTGGTCAAGGTACCGGCGTATTTCGAAGGTGATCCGGTGGCGTAATTCAAGATTTTCACGCACATTATTCCTGCGTAGATCCAGATAGCGGTATTTCATGCGGATATCATCACCGCCATCAGTATTATCTTCGATGGTGAACGGTGGTGTTTTCGATTCGTTCAGCACCTGTAGTGCCGATACAAGTATCTCTATTTCACCTGTTTCAATATTACGATTTTTATTGATGCGTTCGGCAACTTCACCTGTAGCCTGAATGACAAATTCGCGTCCCAGTTTATTGGCTTGTTCCCATAATCCGGCATTTACATCCTGATTAAAAACCAATTGGGTAATACCATACCGGTCACGGATATCAACGAAAGTCATTCCGCCCATTTTGCGGGTGCGTTGTACCCAGCCCGATAATATTGTGTGCTGTCCTGCATTAGCAATGCGTAACTCGCCGCAAGTGTGTATTCTAAACATAATTAGATAATTTCCAATTCTTTAATTTTCAATTTTCAATGAAGTACAAAAGTACAAAAAAAAGTCTTAACCTAAACCAATAGAAACAAAAAGATGCAATGAATTGAACCGTTGCATCTTTTCTTGTTCCCCTTTAGGGGTTAGGGGCCATTTGTTATGCTGTAATCGCTTCCGGGCTGATTTTCTTAATCAACCCTTTCAATACATCACCCGGACCAAGTTCAAAAAATTCAGTAGCACCGTCAGTCACCATGTTTTTTACGGTTTGAGTCCAACGAACAGGAGCTGTAAGTTGTGCAATCAGATTTTGTTTGATGGCTTCTGCTTCAGTTTGAGGATATGCATTAACGTTTTGATAGACAGGACAAACAGGAGTGCTGAAAGTCGTTGCATTGATAGCAGCTTGAAGTTCTTCGCTGGCAGGTTGCATCAATGGTGAGTGAAAAGCCCCCCCCACAGGAAGTTTCAATGCTCGTTTCGCTCCTTTTTCTTTCAACAATTCACAAGCCCTGTCAATTCCTTCGATAGAACCTGAAATAACCAATTGTCCTGGACAGTTATAATTCGCAGGCACAACGATTAAACCTTTTAAGCTATCGCAGACTTCTTCTACATCCTCGTCGCTTAAACCAATAACTGCAGCCATAGTCGAAGGTTCTGTCTCACAGGCTTTTTGCATTGCCATGGCACGTGCATACACCAACTTTAATCCATCTTCGAACGATAAAGCACGAGCAGCTACCAAAGCCGAAAACTCACCCAAAGAGTGACCTGCTACCATTTCGGGTTTAAAATCATCTCCCAATACGAAGGCAGAAATCACTGAATGCAGGAAAACAGCCGGTTGAGTTACGTTGGTTTGTTTCAAATCTTCTGGAGTTCCATCAAACATCAAATCGGTAATCCGAAATCCGAGAATTTCGTTTGCTTTTTCGAAATATTCTTTTGCTAAAGGAGATTTATCGTACAGGTCTTTGCCCATTCCTACAAACTGAGCACCCTGACCGGGAAAAACGTAAGCTTTCATATTTTTTTAGTTTCAAGTAAAGAGTTACAAGTTACAGGTCAATAAATAAACAGGAAACAAGTAATCGATGAATAATAATCAACACATAATTCTTTAAAAAATCGATGCAAAGATAATATTTTTAAAGAATACTACCTAATTCCTTATTCATAATTGCTTTTTTTAAAACCTATATATCTGATTATGAAAGCTATACGATTTATATCAAATAAGAGGAAAAATAATGACCTATTGTTCATAGACTATTTTCAGATATAGATTTTTTCTTGTAAATTTGCGACTGATTAAATGAAAATTAATGGAACTGATTCTGAAATACTTTTTGAATTTAACAAGTATTCAAAAAGCTCAATTTGAAGCACTTTATGATTTGTATTTCGAATGGAACTCAAAAATCAACGTTATTTCGCGTAAAGATATTGAAAATCTGTACTTACATCATGTATTACATTCCCTGGCGATTGCAGAAATTATTCATTTTCAACCCGGTACAACTGTTTTGGATGTAGGAACAGGAGGTGGCTTTCCGGGAATACCGTTGGCAATCCTTTTTCCTGATTCAACATTCGTTTTGATTGATTCCATCGGCAAAAAGATTAAAGTGGGAACGGAAGTAACAACCGCTATCGGCTTAAAAAACATAACTTTAAAACATTTGCGTGTTCAGGCAGAAAAAGGCAAATATGACTTTGTTGTGAGTCGTGCCGTTATGCCTTTGGACGATTTAGTAAAACTTGTAAAGAAAAATATCAGTAAAAAACAGTTGAATGCACTTCCAAATGGACTTATCTGCTTGAAAGGAGGTGAGCTGCAACACGAAATCCTTCCTTACAAAAATATAGCCGAACTCTTTGAAGTAAGCGATTTTTTTAATGAAGAGTATTTCAAAACGAAGAAGGCGGTGTATGTTCCATTATAAAAGGTTTTAAGTTCATTAGTTAACTGGTTAATTAGTCAAGAATAAGAATCAAATTCCAGTAAACAAATGAACCGATGAACTAATTAACTATTCAACCAATTAACCAAAATATGACAATTAAAACATTCACATTCAATCCTTTTCAGGTTAATGCTTACCTTGTTTACGATGAGACAAAAGAAGCAATTCTAATAGATGCCAGTTGTTATAGTGAAGAAGAACAACAAATTTTAAAGCACTTTATTGAACAGAATGAGTTGATTTTAAAACGGGTACTTAATACTCATTTACACCTTGACCATCAGTTTGGCAATAAGTTTATTTTTGATACCTACAAAATAAAGCCTGAAGCAGGTGAAGATGATGAATTTATGATTAAATCCTTTGTTAATCAGGCGTTATTTTATCGGCTTTCGGTAAATGAAGCTCAACCTCTTGAAAAATACATTATTGATAATGAAGAGATTAAGTTTGGGAATTCATCACTTGTTGCACTTCATGTTCCGGGTCATTCACCTGGAAGTATGGCTTTTTATTCGGAAAAAAATGGTGTATTATTTTCAGGGGATGTACTCTTTCAGGGTTCAATTGGCAGAACTGATTTGCCTCAGGGAGATCATGCCACACTGATATCGTCAATAACAAAAAAATTGCTTCCCCTACCCGATTCCACCGTGGTTTACTGTGGTCATGGACCTTCTACGAACATTGGAATCGAGAAAAAAAACAATCCGTACTTATAAACTACTGGTAGAGATTATTATCAATAATAAATTGATATACAGAAGGATGCAACCAAGAACTTACATCCTTTTTTTGTGCAATGAACTCGCGAATTTGGGAGGAAGAAATATCGTAAAAAGGAGTTTTAAGTAATTGCATTTGTGGGTATACATCAGCTACTTCAATAAAATCGTAGCATCGACGAGGATAAACCAAAACAGGAAACTCTTTCAGAATTTGTAAGGGGTTTTTCCACTGATCGAAAACCAGTGCATTATCGCTTCCAATGATTAATATAAATTGATAATCAGAAAATTGCGATTCCAGTTCATGCAAAGTATCAATGGAATAAGATGGAATGGGCATGGTAAATTCAACGTCGGATGCTTTGAAACCCGGATGGTTTTGTATAGCCAACATCAACATATCTAACCGTACATACTCGTCTATTAAATCGGACTGGTTTTTCAACGGATTGCAGGGTGAAACAACAAACCAGACTTCATCAACTAATTGATTTTCAATTAAATGTTCAGCTATTTTCTGATGACCCAAATGAATGGGATTAAATGATCCGGAATAAATTCCGATTCTCTTTTTTAAGTGATTTTCAGTTCCCTGCTCCGATTTCATCGTTTAAAAATCTGATTATTTGCTTAAAAATTCACAAATAGCATTTTCAGCTTCTTTTTTGGCTTTTTCCAAATCGTCATTTACAATTACCAAATCAAACTTTGGAGCAAAAGTCATTTCAAAATCAGCCTTTGCAACTCGTTTAGCAATCATTTCAGGAGAATCGGTTTTTCGATTTACCAAGCGTTGGTGTAGAATATCAATGCTTGGAGGAGCAACAAAAAGTGCCAAAGCCTTATCGCTATACTGTTTTTTTATATTCAATCCGCCTGCCACATCCATATCAAATACAATGTTTTTACCTTTGCTTGTAATACGTTCTATTTCAGTGCGAAGTGTGCCGTAGTAAAAGTTATGATACACTTCTTCGTATTCAATAAATTCTTGATTATCAATTTTTTGTCTAAACTCTTCAGGCGAGAGGAAATAATAGTCAACTCCATGCCTTTCAGTGCCTCGTGGAGCACGACTCGTAGCTGAAACCGAGAATTCAAGATTGAATTCACAACCCAAAACATGGTGAACCAGGGTACTTTTCCCTGCTCCGGAAGGTGCTGAAAATATAATTAATTTGCCGGACATTTCTTTAGTCGGTAGTTTATAGTTTATAGTCGGTAGTCGGTAGTTTATAGTCGGTAGTCAGTAATTGGTTATATAAGTAATTGAGAGTTTTTAACAGGAGGGAGTTTATAAATAGTAATAACTATTCTTCTTAGTATCAACTACCTACTACTAACTACCTACTACTAACTACCCACTATTACTGACTTAAAGAACATTCAATACTTGCTCTTTAATCTGTTCCAAATCATCTTTCATCAAAACTACAATTTTTTGCATTTCGCTGTGATTTGATTTAGAACCAAGTGTATTTACCTCACGTCCAATTTCTTGAGCAATAAAACCAAGTTTCTTACCGGGAGATTTTTCGTGCTGCATAGTTTCCATGAAATAATCCAAGTGATTACGCAAACGTACCTTTTCTTCGTTTACATCGAGTTTTTCTATATAAAAAATCAATTCTTGTTCCAGGCGATTTTTGTCGTAGTCGATTTTATCGGATATGGCTTGCAGGCTTTCTTCAAGTCGAGCTCTGATTTTTTCAACTCGCTCAGCTTCAAAAGGTGCTGTTTGATCCAGTAACTGTCCGATATGAGCTATCTTTTCATTAAATACAGCTTCCAACGATTTTCCTTCCTGTATCCTAAACACAGTAAGCTGTTCAACTGCCAATGCAATAGCTTTACGAATTTCAAGCCATTCATTTTCATCCAATTCCACAGTTTCAGTCTTCATTGTATCGGGCAAACGGAGTAACACATCAAACCAATTGACCGGCACATCAATTTCCATTTTATCAGACAACATCTTGATTTGTTGATAGTAAGACTCAACGACAGATTGATTGATTTGTGTTACCGACTCTTTACCGGAATTGTCAACATACAGGGAAAGATCAATTTTACCCCGTTCGAGTTTTTGTGATAGTTCGTTACGGATTTCGATATCTTTTTCGCGATACAATCCTGAAATGCGTGTTGATACATCCAACTGTTTGCTGTTAAGTGATTTAATTTCAACCACAATTTTTTTATTTCCGTATTCGCAAGTGGCTTTTCCGAAGCCGGTCATCGATTGTATCATTATTTTTGGGTGATTTAGTGATTTGTTTCTCTGTTTTCCAGTAACCCTTTTACTTGATTATGCAAAAATACAATTTTTATTTTAAAGAATCGATTTTGTAGTATACTCTGTCAATTTTATTGTTTAAAGCACTATTTTAAAACAAAACAATAAAAAAATGTCGAAATTGTTTCAGTTCTACAAAATTGTTTTTATCTTTGCCATCCTAAAAATCAAAAGAAATGAACTTTACAGACTCATTATTGTATTGGCGTTGGCAAAACTATTGTTGTAAACAATGAGGTTTGGTTTGGCGTAAGTATACAAAAACGAATAATCCAGCATAACAGCCTGTTGTTTACAATAAACGACAGGCTGTATTTTTTTACGAAATATATTAAATTCAATATTTACTAATAATTTTACGACATCATGGAAAAAACGAAAAAATTTCTGTTGGCCGAAAAAGAAATACCTACAAAATGGTACAACATTGTAGCCGACATGCAAAACAAACCGATGCCAATGTTGCATCCGGGAACAAAACAACCTATTAAGGAAGAAGATTTGTATCCATTATTTGCAAAAAAGTTGGCACATCAAGAACTGAATCAAACAGATCCCTGGATAGAAATTCCGGAAGAAGTGCGCGAAAAATACAAAATTTATCGCCCTACTCCATTAGTTCGTGCCTATAATCTGGAAAAAGCATTGGATACGCCTGCTCATATTTATTTTAAAAATGAAAGTGTAAGTCCGGTTGGTTCTCACAAACTCAATTCTGCATTGGCTCAAGCCTATTATTGCAAAGAAGAGGGTGTAACAAATATTACTACCGAAACAGGTGCAGGTCAATGGGGAACCGCATTATCTTTGGCAGCAAAAATTTTTGGTTTGGAATTAGCGGTTTATATGGTGAAAATCAGTTACGAACAAAAACCATATCGTCGCTCATTGATGCAAACCTGGGGAGCGCAAGTTATTCCTTCACCCAGTATGTCTACCAAAGCAGGAAGAAAAACAATTACAGAACATCCTAATTATCAGGGAAGTTTAGGAACAGCAATTTCCGAAGCCATTGAACTGGCGATGTCAACTCCAAATTGCAAATACACGTTAGGAAGTGTGCTGAATCATGTTACTTTACACCAAACTGTTATCGGCTTGGAAGCTGAGAAACAAATGGAAATGGCGGGTGAATATCCTGATGTTATTATAGGTTGCTTTGGTGGAGGTTCTAATTTTGGTGGAATTTCGTTTCCATTTATGCGCCACAACATCAAAGAAGGTAAAAAAACACGTTTTATTGCTGCAGAACCGACTTCATGTCCCAAATTGACTCGTGGCAAATTTGAATATGATTTTGGTGACGAAGCCGGATATACACCGCTTTTACCCATGTTTACACTTGGTCATAATTTTGCTCCGGCACATATTCATGCCGGTGGACTTCGCTATCACGGTGCAGGAACTATTGTAAGTCAATTGATGAAAGATGGTTTAATGGAAGCAGTTGATATTGAACAATTAGATTCGTTTAAAGCCGGTGTTTTGTTTGCACAAACCGAAGGAATTGTACCCGCTCCCGAATCGGCTCACGCCATTGCTGCTGCCATAAACGAAGCATTAAAATGCAAAGAAGAAGGAACAACCAAAACGATTTTGTTCAATCTTTCGGGACATGGATTGGTGGATATGTCTGCTTATGATCAATATTTAGCCGGCGATTTGGTAAATTATTCATTATCAAATGAAGATATTGCAAAGAACACTGATCAGCTGGAACATTTAGTTTAAAAGAATGATATTTTATAAGACAAAAAAACGGTTTCCAACAAGGAAGCCGTTTTTTGTTTATAAATCAGTTACTTTTTCTTTTTTGTAATCAATTGCTGTTATTAACCTGAGTGAAGTATCTTTAGTCCAATAACTCCACGCCCAGTTAAAAAATATAACTATCTTATTCCGGACACTTAAAATCAACATTAAGTGGAGAAACATCCATATATACCAGGCCAACGCACCACGAAATTTAATGAACGGCAATTCCACGACTGCTTTATGTTTTCCAATTGTTGCCATCATTCCTAAGTCGTTATATTCATATTCAACGGGTTTAAAACTCTCATCTTTAAGCGATTTAAGAATATTTCTACTCAGATTTTTGGCTTGATTAATTGCTACATTAGCTACTTGAGGGTGACCTTTTGGATATTTTGGAGTTTCCATGTACGCCACGTCGCCCAAAGCATAAATATTGTCGAATCGTTTCAATTTATTTGTACGATCAACTATATACCTGTTTTTAAAAATATCCTGAGGTTCCAAACCTTCAATTATATTGCCAATTACTCCTGCCGCCCAAATCACATTTTTAGTTGGAATTTTCTCACCGGTGTTTAATTCAGCAACATTTCCATCGAACGATACTAACAATGTTTCGGTCTTTACAATTACACCCATTTCTTCGAGATATTTTCTGGAAGCATCTTTCGATTCTTCACTCATATTATTTAAAGTGTTTTTACTCCCTTCCAACAGAATAATATTGAACTTAGAAAAATCAATATCGTGATAATCTTTAGGTAAAACATATTTTTTCAGTTCGGCAAAAGCTCCCGAAAGTTCAACTCCGGTTGGGCCTCCACCTACAATTACAATATTCATCCAGGCTTGTTTCTCTTCCGGTTTGGCAAAAATTTCTTTTTCAAAACTAAATAAAATCTTATTTCTAATAGCAATAGATTCTTCCGTAGTTTTCATCGAAAAAGCATTTTCACTTATTGCTTTGTTTCCAAAGAAATTAGTTTGACATCCGGTAGCAATAATCAATTGATCATAGGTAATTGTTCGATCATAACTTGTCATTATTATCTTTTCGACAGGATTAATGCTAATAATGTCAGCCATACGGAAATCAACGTTTTTACTTTTTTGAAAGATTTTACGAAATGGAAATGAAATACTGGATGGCTCGAGCCTGCCGGTTGCTATCTGGTAAAACAAGGGTTGAAACTGATGGTGATTTTGTTTATCCACCAAAATGACTTTTAAATCGGCTTTACATAAATTCATTGCTAAATGTAATCCCGCAAATCCACCTCCAATAATAACAACTTTATCACCCTTTTCAAAACCTAAATTACTCATTTTTATTCTTATTAATGAATTTGAATACTATAAATACTAACAACAAAAGTATTAAATTGTTGACCAATAAAGAAATTGTCCATAAATTAAGATTTTAAATTGCACATAAATCATTGTATTTGAAATAGATAATAAATATAAAATATTATCTCTATCTTTGCAGTCAAATAGTAGGTCGGTTTGTCGCTTTTCCCTTGTGGAATAGAGGAAAGTCCGGGCAACGCAGAGCACCATATTTCCTAACGGGAAGCTGTTTGTAAGGGCAGAGTAGCGTAACAGAAAAAAACCGCTTCAAATGACAATTCCTTGTTCCCTCTCCCTTGGAGAGGGTGTCTCGTCACAAGCGAGACAGGAGAGGTCGTCGGAGTAAGGGTGAAAAGGCGAGGTAAGAGCTCACCGGTTCGGGTGGTAACATTCGAAGCCGTACGTCTTATGGGTTGCAAGATCATGTACACCGACGCATGTAGGGTTGCTCGCCCGATGTCGGGGGGTAGATTGCTAGAGGCATAAGGTGACTTATGTTCGAGATAAATGACAAACACTTTGCGCAAGCAAAGCACAGAACCCGGCTTACAGACCTGCTATTTTTTTTTGAAAATTCTTGTAGAACATTATATTCACCTTTCATTATGTCGAAATTAAATGATTTTTTCGTTCGAATAATTGATTTTTTTCGTTATGAAATTTGGCAGATTTCCGAATATGAATTACCACCTGCAAAACGTTATTCTCATCGTTTTATTAAAATCATAATGTTGGCTATAAGAGGCTTTGTTGCAGATAATTTAATTATCAGAGCCTCAGCACTCACCTACTCCATCCTTTTTGCCATCGTTCCTTTTATTGCACTTATCATGTCCATTGCCAGGGGATTTGGAGTTGAAACATTGATTGAGAGTTCATTGCAACAATCAATGATTGTTCAACCCGATTCGATACCTATCATCATGGGTTTTATCGACCGTTATCTGAAAACGGCACAGGGAGGAATTTTTATCGGTGTGGGTCTGGTGATTTTGTTTTGGTCGGTAATGAGTTTTCTACGGCATGTTGAAGGTTCTTTCAATAGCATTTGGCAGGTTAAGAAATCAAGGTCAATGGTTCGGCAATTTTCAATTTATTTTTCATTTATACTGATAATTCCGGTATTAATTGTTTTTTCGAGCGGATTATCCATTTTCGTTAATTCGGCCGTTACGCATTCTTATGTATATGGAGTTTTAAACCCTTTGATGCGGTTTGGCGTGAAATTTACTCCTTACATTATTAACTGGCTTGTTTTCACGATATTATTCATGCTGATACCCTATACTCGTGTACGTTTTAATCATGCTTTATTTGCCGGATTTATTACAGGTACTGTTTTTCAACTATTTCAGTTGATATATATTCATGGTCAGGTTTATCTTTCAAGATACAATGTGGTATATGGGGGATTTGCTGCCATTCCTTTATTGTTTCTCTGGTTGCAGATTTCATGTCTGATTGTTTTGCTGGGTGCCGAAATATCCTATACTTCGCAAAATATTCATAATTTTGATTATGAGCTTGATACAAATAATATCAGTACTCGATATAAAAATTTCCTGACGCTTTTTATAACCTTCATTATTATTAAACAATTTGAAAATCAGAAGTCTGCATTTACTTCCAATCAGATAGCAATGAATTATAAGTTGCCCATCCGTTTAGTAAATCAGATAATTACTAAGTTGGTAGAAGTAAATGTGTTGATTGAGGTTGTGTCAGAAACTTCAAAATCAAAAACCTACATTCCGGCTTTTGATATTAATAAACTATCTGTAAGTCTTTTGTTTTCAAAACTCGACAATCATGGTTCGGAAATGTTTTTAACTAATAAAAATGCATTGTTGGATTCATTTTGGCAGAAAACACTTGATCTGAAAGAAAAATCGGACGAAACTATTAAACACATTCTAGTAAAAGATTTATAAATCCGAGTCGTTGGATTCAGATTGAACTGTCGGTTTGTCGACTCCTTTCCCGAAAAGAAATTTCACGGTTTTCACTGAAAGCCAAGTTATTACAAAATAATAGACAAGAACCAGTAAAATCCAGTGAAGATAAAAATTGCCCACATCATCGGTTAAAAACTTCCCATTCTCAAAATTCCCGCCAATCGGAAAGTAAAGGTATAAGATATCTATCAGATACTGACCGCAGTAACTTAGGTATTTTAAACCAATATCATCGAATGAAGAAATGAAATGAAGCCCATTGTGAATTGCCAGATTTAAAATAAGTATAATATGAAAAATAAGAAATTGAAAAGCTACAAAAACATAATAAGCTAAACCCTTCTTTTTCATAAACATAAATGCAATTGTTATGCATATACTGAACAAAATACTTTGAAAGAGAATAGGAGCAACAAATTCGTTGAGTATATTCTCTGGATAAACATAATCTGCTACGTTTAAAAGCTTCGTTAACCACAAACCAAAAAGATTTGCTGCAAAATTTATATATATCCAGCTAAGAATGATTTGAATCAGATACTTAATTTCCGACTTTGATATTTTCATATACTAAAAATTTATTCCTTTCTACTTATTTTTCAAATAAACCAACGCTTCCCCAACTACAAAATTACTTCCAGCAATAAGTATAAAATCATTCGTTGAAGATTCCAATAGAGCCGATTTTATTGCTTGTTTTACAGACAGATATGCGCACCCATTTAAACCATGACTTTGGGCTTTTTGTTGCAATAATTTTGCTGAAAGTGCCCGTTCAATTTTTGCTTGTGTAAAATAATAATGAGCCTCTTTTGGTAACAAAGCCAACATAGCAGAAATATCTTTATCGTTAACTACACCAAATATTATTCGCAATTGATTATAAGTAAATGTCTTCAACTGTTCAACAACAAATTGAATACCTGCTGCATTGTGGGCGGTATCAGCAACAAGGATCGGCTTTTGTTGTAAAACCTGCCATCTACCTTGTAAACCGGTTATTTCAGAGACATTTTCAAATCCTTCCTGCAAATGAGTATCTGAAATTTCAAAATTCAATCGATTCAACTGCTCAATTACTGTTAGCGTTGTAGCGATATTTTTTAATTGGTACATACCGCATAAACCGACCACAAATGTTTTATTATCAGATGTTTCGACAATCATTTTATGATCTTTGTATTCTTTGAAAAAAACTTGAATTCGTTCTTCAGCAAAATAAATGGGCGCATTTTCAATCTTTGCCTTTGCCTCAAAAACGGAACGTGTTTCCGGAAGTGTTTCTCCAATTATTACCGGAGTTTTTGCTTTGATAATGCCGGATTTTTCGAATGCAATCTTTTCGAGTGTATCGCCCAGAAAACCAACATGGTCGAAACTGATATTTGTAATTACCGATAATTCGGGTTGAATTATATTGGTGCTGTCCAAACGTCCTCCTAATCCTACTTCAATTACCGCTATATCCACCTCACAATCAGCAAAGTAATTAAATGCCATAGCCATAGTTGCTTCAAAAAACGAAGGATTAATTTCAGCAAATAAATTTTGATGTTGCTCAACAAAATCAACGACATACTGTTTTTCAATCATTACTCCGTTCACCCGAATCCGTTCCCCAAAATCAACTAAATGAGGCGAAGTATATAAACCTACTTTATAACCTGCCTTTTGCAAAACAGCTGCCAGAAAATGCGATACAGATCCTTTTCCATTCGTTCCTGCAATGTGAATGCTGCGAAAACGTGTATGTGGATTATTCAGTGCATTCATTAACCGAATCGTATTATCTAATCCCGGTTTGTATGCTGAACCACCCACCTGATGAAAAACGGGAAGACGGTCATAAAGATATTGAATGGTTTCGGAATAATTCATCTTAAAAGCTATCTTTGCTTTTTTGGGGATAAAGGGCTAATATTTCTCCCAACTTACAATCTCGTCTTTTGATTTTCGTTTTTTATTTCTCAAAGACTGAGATGAATATCCCAACAAAATAACGAGCATAACACGTTTATTTTTAGGTATTTCAAGTACTTTTTGTATCTTCTTTTCATCACACCAACCAATAATGCATGAACCAAGCCCTTCGTCAGTTGCTGCAAGACTGATATGAGCAGCCACAATACCTAAATCTATATGCGGATAATGCTTATTGGTTGCCCAACCCCCTGCATTTGAAGTAAAGTTGGCACTTTCTTCCAAAATAACCAACTGAACTGGTGCCTGTTTAGTAAAATGGTTCATAGACAGTAGTTTACTCTCTGTTGCTTCGGCAACCTGCATTCGTTTTTCAGGGTCAGTCACCACGATAATTTTCCAAGGTTGTGCATTACATGCTGATGGAGCTAAACGAGCAGCTTCGAGAATTCGATCAAGTTTCTCTTTTTCAACCGGTTTGTCTAAATAAGCCCTGTCACTTTGACGTGATTTTACTAATTCTAAGAATGAATTCATAATGTCTAAATAAAACACATTACCCTAAAAGGAGGATAGTGAGTTGTTTTGAATTTCTTGTTCTATAAAAAAAATATATCTTTGTAAAAGAATTTATCAATATCATTGCCCATTTTCTAACTGAACAAATTTTACTTCCTTTTGAGGATGAAAGTTGTTTTTTAGGAGCACACAAAGATACTTCAATTTACACTATTATTATGCAACAAAAAGTACAAACTTACATTCATAAACACCAATTATTGACTCCAAAAGGACAGATTATTGTAGGTGTAAGTGGTGGAACTGATTCAGTCGTATTGTTGCATATACTTGTTTCGCTTGGATATGACTGTGTTGCAGCACATTGTAATTTTCATCTGAGAATGGAAGAATCCAATAGAGACCATGAGTTTGTTCGCAACTTAGCTCACTCCTACTCTATTCCGTTCTATCACATTGATTTTGAAACAACTAAATATGCCAAAGCTCATAAAATTTCTATTGAAATGGCTGCCCGCGATTTGCGCTATTCCTGGTTTTATGATTTACTTGAAAAACTTGATGGACAAGCCATTGCAGTGGCTCATCAAGCCGATGATAATGTTGAAACTATGTTAATGAACTTGGTTCGCGGGACAGGACTTCGCGGTCTGACCGGCATTCCAAAACGTAATAAAAAAGTTGTTCGCCCTTTACTCCGTTGCAACCGTTCAGAGATAGAGAATTATCTCCTCGAACACGATCTTGAACACGTTGAAGATTCAACAAATGCTGCAAATAATTACCTTCGAAATAAGTTTCGGAACGAAGTTCTGCCTGTTTTGACTGCAATAAATCCTACCGTTCGGGAAAATTTGTATAATTCAATCGAAAATTTAGAGGGCAATCTGGCAATTTATCAACAAGCTATCGATAATATTCAGGAGCTGATTATTCATAAAAATGATAATATTATCAAAATGGATATTGATCTTATCAAGCAACAGGTTCATGTACCGACCGTTATGTATGAACTGCTTTATCCCTATGGTTTTAATTCAGCTCTTATTGAGCAAATTACTGAGTGTTTGGATGCCGAACCGGGAAGAATATTCTACTCCGATGCATACCGTTTGATTAAAGACAGAAAGTGCTTGATAATTAGCGAAAAAGATCATATTAAAACTGAATATTACACTATTGAACAAACAGACAAGGAGATAGACTTCCCTATAAAATTGAAAATCAACAAACTATTAGTTACTCCAGATTTTCAGGTTTCAAAAAAAAGATTTTGTATTCATGTTGATGCTTCAAAACTTACTTTCCCGCTGCAATTGCGTCGGTGGAAGGTTGGTGATTGGTTTTTCCCTTTTGGAATGACCAAAAAAAAGAAAATCAGTGACTTTTTTATCGATAATAAACTCAGTTTAGCCGAAAAAGAACAAAGTTGGTTGCTTATTTCAGGCAATGATATTATTTGGATAATAGGTCAACGCCTGGATAACCGATTTAGAGTAACTGCTGAAACGAAAGAGGTTTATGAGATTGTTTTTGAAGAAATTTTTTTAAAATAATCAGTAAAAACATTTTTTCAAAAGGTTTTACCGTTCAAATTTAATATAGCGTGGTTCGCTTGGTACATAATCTTCATTGTCCCACAATGTGCTGGTAATCATTAAATCAGCACTATAACGGTTACAGGCAATCGGCACATTGTGTATTCGACATTGACGAAGCAACATTTGAATATCGGCTTCGTGCGGTTGTGAATTCAAATCGTCAATCAAAAAAACAGCCAGATTAATTCGTTTTCGAACTACCAGAGCAGCTATTTCAGCATCACCTCCGAGTGGACCTGAATTCATACAAGTGATTTCGACTTCTACACCTTTTTCTTTCATTGCTTTTTGAATTAGTCCACCGGTAGTTCCGGTACAAACCAATTTATGTTTCGATAACATGTCAGCATTAAAAACTGCCCAATCTACCATATCGGCTTTTCGTCTGTCGTGTGCAACAAGGGCTATAGTTAATTGTTTATTCATACGTTGGATATTTTGATTATTCATGCTTCAAAGTTACGGGATTTTAGCTAAGAAACAATGTATTGTTACAAAAGTTCTTGATTATTTAATTATCAGGTTGTGGATAGATGATTTTTATTTACTTTTGTGAGATAATGCAAAGGTTTATATAATCTATTTTATTCATAGAAACCATGATGAGAAAAATTGCAGTTTTATTATCAATTATCTGGACTTTAAGCATTTCAGCCAAACAGATAAAGACCGGGATTGAAGTTTTACGTGATCAGAACTTTAAAATACTGGAAGGAAAACGTGTCGGATTAATTACAAACCCTACAGGTGTTGACAGTCGGTTAAAATCTTCAATTGACATATTATTCGAAGCTAAAAATGTAAAACTTGTGGCACTTTTCGGACCTGAACATGGTGTACGTGGCGATGCTCATGCCGGCGATAAAGTTGATAATATTAACGATCCCAAAACCGGCCTTCCTGTATATTCACTCTATGGCAAAACGCGAAATGCTACTCCGGAAATGCTGAAAGATATTGATGTGCTGGTTTATGATATTCAGGATATTGGTTGCCGTTCGTTTACTTTTATCAGCACAATGGGTTTAGCCATGGAAGTTGCAGCTGAAAACAATATAGAATTCGTTGTGCTTGATCGACCTAATCCACTTGGCGGCGAAAAAATTGAAGGAAATGTAACCGAAGAACCCTTAATTTCATTTGTGAGTCAATTTAAAATTCCGTATATTTATGGTCAGACTTGTGGCGAACTGGCACGCATGCTGAACGAGGAAAACATGTTGAAAAAAAAATGCAAATTAACCGTTGTAAAAATGAAAGGTTGGCATCGCAGTATGACATGGGAACAAACAGGACTGGAATGGGTTTTAGCATCTCCCCATATCCCAAATAAGAATTCGTCTTATTTCTATCCGGTAACCGGTATTTTGGGCGAATTGGGTTACTTATCAATTGGGGTTGGATATACATTACCTTTTCAAATTATTGGTGCACCATGGATAAATGCAGAGCAACTCGCAACTTCCATGAATAATCTTAAACTGCCTGGATTAGAATTCCGACCTATCTATTTCAAACCATTTTACGCTGTATTTAAAGACGAAAATTGTCAGGGCGTTCAGATTCATATTCTGAATTACCGGAAAGCCAGACTATCGGAAGTACAATTTTATCTGATGCAGGAATTGAACAAGCTGTATCCTGATAAAGCCGTTTTTAATAATGCGAATAAAGATAGGTTCAACATGTTCGACAAAGTGAGTGGAAGCGATCAGATTAGATTGTTATTCGCTAAAAACAATTCATTTGAAGATATAAAAGATTATTGGTATAAAGATGTTGAAAATTACCGGAAGTTATCAAAGAAATATTATTTGTACAGATAGAGCCAATGGAACGAAGTGACATCCCGCTTGCGGGAGAACCAAGACAAAAGACAAAAGATACAAATTCGTGTAATTCGTATTTAATTCGTGAAATTAGTACAATGAAATCATTTCTAAACGACATACAAAAACATATTCCAAGCGATCGGATTTATACCGATGATATGCAACTGTTGGCTTGGGGAACTGATGCAGGTTTTTATCGGCTTCTTCCACAAGTAGTTATTCAATCAGCCAACGAAAAGGAAATTATTGAAATACTTAAAGCTGCTGACAAATACAACCTACCGGTAACCTTTCGTGCTGCAGGAACAAGTCTTTCGGGACAGGCTATTAGTAATTCCATTCTGGTTGTAGCCGGGAAAAACTGGGAAAAGTACGAAATTGCACCCGACAGCAATTCCATTCGTTTACAACCCGGTATTATTGGGGAAAGGGTGAATGAAATTCTGAAACCGTTAGGTAAAAAATTTCCGCCCGATCCTGCTTCAATAAAATCGGCTATGGTAGGCGGAATTATTCAGAATAATGCATCCGGAATGAGTTGTGGTATTCGCCAAAACAGCTATAAAATGCTGCTTTCCGTTCGGCTGATTCTGGCTGATGGCACTTTGCTCGATACCGGAGACGAAGAAAGCAAAGAAGAATTCAGACAAAGCCATCCGTCATTTATCCGTCGTATATCTGATTTACGGGATCGGGTTCAAACCAACAAAAAACTTAGCGAATTGATTCGTCGGAAATACAGTATTAAAAATGTAACCGGTTTATCAATCAATCCTTTTGTTGATTTCCACGATCCGTTTCAAATTATTGCCAATCTGATAGTGGGTTCTGAAGGCACACTGGCATTTTTGGCAGAAGCCACCATGAAAACTGTCGTCGATTATCAGTATAAAGCAAGCGCTATGCTTTATTTTGCCGATACACGAACTGCCTGCGAAACAGTCATTTCATTAAAAAACAGTCCGGTAACGGCAGTTGAATTTTTCGATCGAAAAGCATTGCATTCTATTGAAGATAAACCCAATGGGTTGCCCGAACTCAAATCCTTACCTGAAAACGGTTCTGCCTTACTTATTAAAACGGAATCAGAAAATAAAAAAACACTTCAGGAAAATATTGCCAAAATATCTTCCATCCTTTCGAATTTCAACACCCTCTACCCTACCCGATTCACGGATGTAGAAGCAGAATATAACGCTTATTGGGAAATGCGTTCAGGCATTTTTCCGTCAGTTGGAAGTATGCGTCCTATTGGAACAACTTGTTTGATTGAAGACGTGGCATTTCAGATTGCAGATATACCTCAGGCAACTGAAGATTTACATGCTATTCTGGTTCGTAACGGATATGAAGATGCCGTAATTTACGGTCATGCACTTGAAGGAAATTTTCACTTTATTATCAATCAACGTTTTGACACTCCAAAAGCAGTTGCTCAATACGAAAATATGATGAACGACGTCATTGATCTGGTTGTAGACAAATACCACGGATCGTTGAAAGCAGAACACGGTACAGGCCGGAATATGGCGCCATTTGTTCGCAGGGAATGGGGCGAAGAAGCATTCAATCTGATGTGCGAAGTGAAAAATCTCTTCGATCCAAAAGGATTGCTCAATCCCGGGGTTATTTTCAACGATGATCCGACATGTCATCTAAAGAATTTCAAACCGTTACCCATTACACATCCTTTGATTGATAAGTGCATTGAATGTGGATTTTGCGAAGTAAATTGTGTCAGTTGCGGATTTACACTTTCATCCCGTCAACGGATTGTTATTCAACGGGAAATTGTCCGTCTGAAAAACACAGGAGAAGATCCGTTGAAACTGGAATCGTTGGAAAAAAGTTTCAAATATGCCGGTGAACAAAGTTGTGCCGGTGATGGACTTTGCTCTACTTCCTGCCCTGTTGATATTAATGTGGGTGATTATATTCATTTCCTTCGGGAAGAAAATATCCGGGATAATAAAAGAGCACAACAAATCGGAAATTGGTCGGCAGAACATTTCAGTGTTTTAGAAACCGGATTAAAAACTACACTTTGGGCTGTTAATGCAACAAGAACTGTTATTGGCAACACAGCCATGAGTGCATTTACAAAAGGATTACGATATATAAGCGGAAATACAATTCCACGCTGGACACCATCAATCCCAAAACGGGCAAAAAGAATCAGGAAACAGACTGTAACTGAAAATCCTCTGAAAGTAGTTTATTTTCCAAGTTGTCTGAATCAAATGATGGGTGCCAGTCCAAACGATCCCGATCAGACTCCTTTGGTTCAAAAAACAATTTCATTCCTCAATAAAGCCGGATATGAAGTTATTTTCCCTGAAAATAGGAGCAATCTTTGTTGCGGTACGATTTGGGAAAGTAAAGGAATGCCTGAAATTGCCGACCAGAAATCTGCTGAACTGGAAAAAGAACTTTATCTCGCTTCTGCAAACGGACTTTACCCTGTATTGTGCGACCAAAGTCCTTGTTTGAGCCGTATGCGACACTGTATGAATAATCTGAATCTTTATGAACCGGCGGAATTTATTGATCAGTTTTTGCTTGACAAACTCAATTTTCACCCGACAGATGAATCAATCACAGTGCATGCAACATGCTCTACTATCAAAATGGGTTTAAAACCGACCTTGGTAAAAATAGCCCGAATGTGCAGCAACAATGTATTGGTTCCTGAAGAAATCGGTTGTTGCGGTTTTGCAGGTGATAAAGGGTTCACCTTACCCGAACTGAACGAATACGGATTGCGAAAACTCCGTCCGCAAGTAGAGAAAGCACATGCCAAAACAGGTTATTGCAATAGCCGGACATGCGAAATCGGGTTAAACACACATAGCGGCATTCCGTATATGTCTATTGTTTATCTGGTTGATAAATGTACAACTGCTAAAAAAATGTGATAATTTGAAAATTTGAAAATGGGTAGAAGTGATAAACTTTTAAGGAAATAAGTTATGGGAACTAAATAATGTCGTATAATTTTCATAGTTGCACCCAACAAAGTCCCTCTCCTTGGGAGAGGGATTTAGGGAGAGGTCTGAATCAGAAATACGATATAATATTTGTCTAACTACTTAAACTAATCAACCAATTAACCAATTAACCAATCAACTTAATAAACCAATCAACCAATTAGTATTTTATGAGAAAATCAATTATTATTCTTCTTCTTTCATTCGTAGTTAGCATTTCAAATATTACGGCTCAACATCCTAAGCGTGAAATGCGTGCGGTATGGATTGCCACTGTTGCCAATATCGACTGGCCAAGCCAACGGAATCTGACATCTAAAGCTCAACGCGAAGAAATGCGTGCTATGTTAGATGAGTTTGCCCGAAACAATATCAACGCCATCGTGTTGCAAATTCGCCCTACAGCTGATGCTTTTTACCCTTCGGCACTCGAACCCTGGTCGAACTGGCTAACAGGAAAACAGGGACAAAAGCCCAATCCTTTTTACGATCCGCTACAATTTATCATTGATGAAGCCCACAAACGCTGCATGGAAGTGCATGTATGGTTAAATCCGTATCGAGTGACCAACTCTGATAATGTTGAAATGCTGAACAAAAACCATTTATATTTTAAAAACAGAGATTTATTTGTCAAATATGGTGGCAAAACGTACTTTGATCCAGGCCTGGACGAAACGCGTGAGTTTCTGAACCGCGTGGTGGAAGATGTGGTGGAACGCTATGACATTGATGCCATAAATTTTGATGATTATTTTTATCCCTATCGTGTAGCCGGTGAAGAATTTCCGGATGAAGCCACTTTCAGAAAATATCCACGTGGCTTTGCACCCTATCAAAAAGGTGATTGGCGACGTAATAACGTAAATATGGTCATTGCCGAACTCCAACAAACCATCAAAAGTATTAAACCCTGGGTAGAATTTGGCGTTTCACCTTTCGGTGTATGGCGCAACGATAATGTAGATACACGAGGTTCAGCAACCCGTGCCGGTGTACAAAACTACGACGACCTCTATGCAGATATTCTGAAATGGCTCAAAGAAGGAACTATCGACTATGTTGTTCCTCAACTTTACTGGGAAATTGGCAAAAAAGTAGCCGATTATGAAGTATTGGTCAAATGGTGGAGCGAAAATGCTTATGGTAAAAATCTCTATGTCGGGTTGTATGCCTCTCAACTGGGCTCACCCGAAGCCAATTCGGCTTGGCGCAAGGGCAATGAATTGGTACGTCAACTGAATATGAACAAACGTTTTCCACAAATTGACGGAGCCGTTTATTTCAGTGCCAAAGGCTTTCTGAAAAACAAACAGGGACTCACAGACAGTCTGCAAAACAACTTTTATAAATATCCTGCTATTTGTCCGATAAACCGCAATATTCAAGGTGAACCTTCGGCACAACCGCAAAATATCCGCGTCCTGCGCGATGGTAAAGATGCTTATTTACTTTGGGACGAAGTGAACGAAGAAGGAGGTTGTCAGGTAGCCTATTACATCGTTTATGCTTTCAAAGGGAAAAAAGTGGGCGACCTGAATGATCCGGCTAACATTCTTGTTTGCACTACCGAAAATTGTATCAATCTTCGCGAACTAAATCAGAAATTCAGAGGAAATTTTACCTTTGTAGTAACCGCTATAAACCGCTACAAACACGAAAGCGTGCCGACGCAAGGCGTGATAAGAAGAATGTAATTTCAGTTATCAGTGAACAGTTATCAGTTACCAAATAAGGGGGTGTCCAAAAAAGGTCATCCCCTTTTCTTAAAAGTTTCAATTTGAAAGTTGTTGTTTTATTTCCGCCCCTAATTCCCCTAAAGGGGACTTGTTGAGTGCAAAAAAACACCATTTCAACACTATCTTACATCCCCTTTAGGGGCTTGGGGCGGATGCTATTTACAGTTTGTAACTTTTTGAAATTGTCAAATAACTTTTTGGACACCCATATTCTTATTTTCTCTAAGTTCATAATTTTTTTTTTACAAAACTCCCATTAACAAAGCTTTTCATAAACTATTAATATTTATTTTCCAAAAATATTGAATTTATTTCATTATTATTGTGATTGATTAAAAATTTATATTTATATTTGCGCGTTTTAAATAATGTTTTCACTTTTCTTTCGAATATTGTCCTGAAGATTATCTGTTTTTTGTTAAAAATTCTTTAATCTCTAATTGGATATATGGCTTTGATGTTTCAACACATCCTGTTCCAAGCCGATTCAACATGCAATGTCATGTGGATTAATTCCTCTTGCAGGTTCCAAAAAGGAGAATCCATTCCGAAGCACATACTTAGCTTCAACCCTTATTCAACTTCACTTTACCTTTCCCGCAATCCCTTTTCACTTTGCAATCGTTCAGTGCCGGAATTACAGCTTAATGCGACGGAATCACATCTTTCGTACCCGGAATCGCAGGATAGGATGCCGGATTTACATCTTGCAGTACAGGAATGGCATCTTACTCTCTGGAATGGCAAGATACCAAACCGGCAGAATAACAATCTTTGTAAAGACGCAATGCATTGCGTCTCTACTCTATATAAACGGAACATCCCCGAAAATCCGAAACAGAGTAGGGAGCGGAAGCCGAAAAGCCAGAGAGTAGGCACAAAATGAAATTGAAAACGCCCTCTAAGAAGCATTAAATAGCCTTTGCAAGGAATTAATGGTGAATCCATATCGCAAATTGATATCAACGAATCGATTCTTCTTGAACACTGTCAACCTGAAGTGAATACAAAAGATTAAAAATAGAAAAGTCTTAGTAGCGTATCTTCAAAGGTTGAAACTTACTACCAACTTACCAAAACATTTAATAAATAAATACGTATTACCTTTATTTTAAATAAAAATGACATGAAAAAGAAAAGCAGATTTTTGATTTACCCATTAATGATAATGGGAATGCTATTAATGCTTGCAAACAGTTGTAATTGGAAGGAAGAGGAGAAAACTGTAACTGTTCCGATTACAATTAGTGATGATAACTTTTATAAACAAATTGGTTATTCATTAGTTAGTTGCTATATCGACATTTATAATCAAAACTTAGCAGGACATCCTGTAGGGTATCAAAATATAACTGTCAATGGTCCTATGGGGGGAACAGTTATTATTACCGGTACTGATGGTTATAGTAGTAACAATGGTATAACAACAACAGATTTAATATTTTCTATGACTTCTGTTAAATATGTCACCAATGCTAGCGGCTTTGAAACAGAAATAACCTTAACAGGTGCAACCACATGTACTGGAAGTTTCTCAAGTAGTTATACAAGCGAAAATTATCAATCGAACAATTTGCATATATCAGGTTCGGTTACACATAATGACATCGTACGGAAAATTGATAGGACGGGAATAGTAAGTATAAACAGATTAACATCATCAATATCAGCCACTATCTTTGGGAATACAGTGTCCTGGTAAATATAAAATTATGTTTGAAAAAGGAATTTTAAAAGTTTACTCCATAATAATAGGAGTGTTATTTATTATTTCAGGATTAGGAAAAGTTATTGATACTTCAGGATTCAGTAATTTGATTAGTCAATACGGTTTAGGCTATTTAATGATATTGTCGCCAATAATTGTTGTGTTTGAAATATTATTAGGATTATTTTTAGTTCTATTAATCAATCCAAAATTCTATGCGATGATTTCTTTTGGCTTATTAACAATATTCACTGCATTATTTACGTTTGCTCATTTTAAATATGGAGTAAATAACTGTGGTTGTTTTGGTACTGTTCAACATATGAATTTTCCTCCATTTTTTTCATTTATTCGTAATTTTATTTTAATTGCAATGTCACTTATTGTATGGATTAAATATCCCAAAGAAAAAACAGAAATTATCAATTGGAAGAAATATTTAATTTTCATAGTAATGGGCATTTCAATATTCACTGCTGGTTTTACATTTAAAACGCCATACTTTTTAAGAAGCAAATCAAAAATTCATAAATTTCAAGGTCAAAATATAAAAAATACCGAATTATCAAACTATCTTAAAGCATCACCTGATAGCACGTATTTGTTTTTTGTTTTTTCATATACTTGTCCTTATTGTTTGAATTCAATTGAAAACTTACGTCAATATCAAAAAAGCGGTACTGTAGATAGAATGGTTGCTTTTGCAATTGGTGAAGAAAAAAATAAACTTATTTTTGATAAAAATTTTAAACCTGATTTTAGTATTAAAGATTTATCTGCCGTTGAAATGGATAAACTAACTGATTCATATCCAACTGCATTTTATGTTGAACACGATTCGGTGAAATTTGTTTTACAATCCGAATTACCTTCGCCATTCATTTTTAAAAAATTATATATAGATAATCTCAAATAACCATGAAAGAATTTAAATTCATTTTTTTATTGTTATTTTCAGTAGTATTAACAGGAATATTTTCTTGTTCAACTTCAAGTGAAAAAAAATATATAGCATATCATGTTAAATATTTTACAATTAAAAATGGCACTTCTGATAATTTGTGGGTTAATATAATGACATTACCAGATTCTGCTTTTTTTGGAGAATTTTATTTAGTTGCGGGTGATTCTCATAAATATGCAGTACCTGAAGGTAGTATTACACCGTGGGCAACAAATAAAGCCGACTATAAAACCAATACTTGGAGTTATCCACTTCAACCGATTAATTTTACTAATTGTGATGAAATGTCATTTACTTGGACAACTGCACTTGTAAAAGATAATAGCAGAAGCGTAATTAAAAAATTAAAACAATGTTCAGTATCATTTTAAAAATAAAATAAATTAATATCAATTATTATGAAAAAAAGACTATTAAAATTTGTTCTACCCATTAGTTTGGGTTTAGTGTTATCAATGATTACACTTTTTGGACTTATCTCAACAACTTTTGTTAGTTGCGGACTATTTGATAACTGCTCTTCGGGAGAACTAAAAGGCACTGATGGTAACTGTTACGCTTGTGTGGGTAGTGGTGGTCACATGACATATACATATGAAGGTGCAGGTTGTAGTGATGGAAGTAATGGCGTATATTGTTGTCCCGGTGTTGGCAGTGGTGGTGGTGGCGGGGGTGGTAGTACTGGATGTCAGCCAAAAACAGGATGTCCTACATATGCTTCTTGGTTAGGTGGTGATGGATATTGTTATGCAACTTCTTCTGCATGTCTTGCAGGTCGTACATCTGATTATCATGATGATAATACTCTATGCAGACAATGTAATTAATTTTTAATAAAAATTATTAACTATTTAAATTTATAAAAATGAAAACACTTATTAAAATCGCATTTTTGTTAATGATTGCACTTAGCATGAATTCTTGTGCAACCACTGAAAAATACACGGCAAAAGTCAATACATGGAATGGGTGGGATATTAATAAACTTATCACATCGTGGGGTCCACCAAGTGATGAATATACTATGCCTAATGGAAACAAAATGTACACATGGTTGCGTCTTGGTGGTACTGTAGTAAGATCAAATTATGATTATTTTTTAAATCAGACCACATCAAAATCTGATGAATATTGGTGCAAAACTACCTTTACAGTTAATACGTCTGGTAAAATTATAGGTAATACGTCGAGAGGGAATGCCTGTGTTTCATATTAAAAAATAAATTGAAATAAAATATTATATCCGGGAATCCCCCAGCTCCCGCTCTGGATTGTATCGCGTGGGAAAAAGGAAAAAGGACTTGAGTAATGGTATTGCTATAATGGATTGCCACACGATAGAATTCGTGCGGCAGCGTTTGGGACCGTTGGTTCCGATTCTGTCAGCAGAGAAAGAAGACAGAGTTGGAACCTACCTACCGAAGGCAGGCTCTCTTATCCCGGTCAGAAACTCCAGCTCCCGCAGATTTGCAATCTGAGCGAAAAGACAGGATAGAATGTCTTGGTTCACAATCCCGAGTCAGCCTTGGGAAACGGAATAATTGAAGAAGTTCATGTAAAAAACATTCAAATACTACACAGTATGAAAAAGAAAGATTTATTTTCTCATTTAATCAGTATCACTCTGTTTTTAATGCTATTTGTATCATTAAAAAGCTACGCATTAGATTACACAATTACCTTTACCGGTACAGGAGCAAGCACAACGGTAGAGAGCGTAATCGTTCAAAATCTCACAAAAGGCACTACGGTAACCGTACCTGCCGGAAACGTTTTGAATTTGAATGATGGACCAAATGCTGTTGAACAGCTGAATGCAAATGATGAATTTATACGCATTTATCCCAACCTTGTAGAAGGAAAATCTATTGTATCATTTTTTGCAAAGCAAGCTGGTAGCACCCAAATCAATGCCTTTAGCATAGACGGCAGAAAAATAGCCGGAATAACTGAAAATTTGCAAACAGGAAGTAATTCGTTTCTACTTTCGTTGCCAACAGGTGCTTTTTCCATTCAGGTAGTAGGAAACGGATATACATATACGGCCAAAATGATAAATCAAACCGGTACAGCAAGAAAACCTGAAATAGCTTATATTGGTACTGTAAAACCGGCAACTTCCAATCCACAAAAAAGCAAAAGTTCCGCTCTCGGTACAACTACAATGACATACACCACCGGTGACCAATTGCTTTATAAAGGGACTTCAGGCAATTACAGTACCATTATTACCGATGTGCCAAACGGAAGTAAAAGTATTAATTTTGTCTTTGTTGACTGTACTGATGCAGATGGGAACTATTATACTATTGTTACCATTGGTACTCAAACATGGATGGCTTCCAACCTGCGTGTTACCCATTACCGCAATGGAGAAAGCATTACCAACCTTACAGTGGATGCCGACTGGACTGGTGCCACTTCTGGTGCCTGGTGCGATCAGTTCAACTTGGCTGCCAATGGTATCAAATACGGACATCTCTACAACTGGTATGCCGCAAGCGATAGCCGCAATATTGCTCCTGTGGGCTGGCATGTAGCCACCGATGCCGAATGGACAACCCTTGAAAACTACCTGGTAGCGAATGGATATAATTACGATGGCACTACCACCGGTAACAAAATAGCCAAATCCTTAGCTGCTACTACCGATTGGTATTACGATACAGGCACCGGTACTATCGGTAATGATTTAACAAAAAATAACACCTCTGGTATTACAGCTCTGCCGGGTGGTTACCGCAATTTCGATGGTACATTCTTCTACATTGGGATCGGCGGTGACTGGTGGAGTTCTACCGAGTACTATCTCGACCTCGCCTGGTTCAGGGGCATGGACTACTACTACAGCAGCGTGAGCCAGTACTACCTCTTTAAGGTGAGTGGTTTCTCTGTGCGCTGCCTTATTGGTGATATTCCGGTTTTATCAACTACAACTGCTTCAACAATTACTTCCACTTCAGCAATTAGTGGAGGAAATGTAACAGCAGATGGAAATGCAACTGTAACAACCCGTGGAGTATGCTGGAATACAACCGGCAATCCAACAATTGCTGATAACAAAACAACTGATGGTAGCGGTAGCGGAACTTTTGTTTCTAACCTTTCCAATTTAGCAAGCGGAACCACTTATTATGTACGGGCGTATGCAACTAATAGTCTTGGTACAGGGTATGGTTCTCAGGTAAGTTTTACAACTCCCGATATTGTACGACTTGTATCTGCATGTGGATCAATTACCCGTTCGTATGCTAAAGCTTCTCAAAATGTAAAATCAAATACCCAAACAGATATAACAGCTCAAACAGATGTTTATTTGTCCAAAAATAGTTCACCGTCTTATCCAAAATTACCACAAACACTCATTGCTGCAAAAACATTGACTGTAACTGATCCAACGGTTGTTACATTACCTTATGGTACATCGCTTAATTTAGTTGATAATGTAATTGCAATTTATAATTCTGTTGGATTTGACATTGCTGGATATGGATTGAACTATAAGTTTGACCTGTTAGATGAAAGTGGAAATACAATTGTTTATATAACAGGTTCTACTGCTACTAATCAACAACAGTTTATTCGGATAAATGATGCAGCAAGAGGTACTATTCAAGCTCCAGATGCAACTGCTGCACAGGGCACTACTCCGATTGTACGTGTAACAATGTATAATCCTCAGAATCCTACTTGTTCTGTACTTATGTCATTTATTAAAATATATATGGCAGTTAAACCACTTCCAACTCCTGTTATTTTACCTTTTTCTTTTTCATATGCAGTAGCTTCCTGTTCCGATGTAACCGGTGTGCTTACAACTCAGCAAATGTCACAAATTTATGTTGCGACAGGTTTAAGTATGACAGAATTCAATCAATTATATATAATGTTGTATTCAGGTGAAGGAGCTGTTACACAAACTGCCAGCACATACCTGTTGAACTGGACTTTGACAGCAAACCAAATATGGACTAAGGTGATGGCTTCTGATCCTGCTACATTTACGGCTACAGCAGTTTATACCCCATCAGTTCCTACGCTATACCCAACGGTAACTGTTACGTTAACGCGCAGATTTACTAAACCTGCTTCATTGAATATATCATCAACTATGAGTATTTTTTGGTATCCTGTTGCTCCTAATGTAACAAATACTCCTTCAACGAGTGCTAGTACACCAATGCCTTGGAATTATGTAAAACATACCATTTATCTTCCAAGTACGGGTGAAACTAATAGTGCCTTAGCGGTTTTTCAGAATAACATTAATCAGGCATTCGTGCAAAATGCTAATATGAGCCTAAATGGGTTAACAAATTATGAGTACTATTTCATACCAAATACAGGAGCAGCAACTAATGGACTATATTTAAATGATAATAGTCAACCAATTATGACTGTAAATGGTGTAACA
>JADGPS010000074.1 GCA_017882285.1 Paludibacter sp.
AATTTGCAAGTTTTTGTACTACAAAGATACTAAATCCTGCAAATATATACAACTATTTTGGAGATTATTTTATTGACTTATAGATATATAACCGCTTTTTAAGGAACGACTATATAATTCATTCCAACATGTATCAATAGACGTGGTATATATTATTGTTATTGATCTTTAGATATATCAATTGAGTCTAATAATTAAACGACCACCTGCAAAGTAGGTGGATTTATTAGAAAAATGAAGGCATAGCCTTCAAGCCATCCTTTAATAATTCGATTTGATTTGCGTATGACATTTCCATATATAGTAAATAACCCATGGCGTAAAATTGGGAAGGCAAAGGCAAAGTCAAAATACATTTCCACCTCAAGGAGATGGATTTTTAAGCTACATTAAAAATAATTGTCAACAACCTGATCAGATATTATTGGGCTGGCTGATAGATCTTTACCCAATCTACATACATTTTCACAGTGCCTGTCATAGTTGTTTTAAATGCATCCAATTGAATACAAAGATGATGGGAAACATCCGGAATTGCATTTACATTAGTCAATGTATATACTAAATTATAATCCCGAAATATTTTAATAGAATCTGCAGTCCATTCCATTCCTATGACATGCCATTCCTTTCCATCTGCCTGATGAGTATATTGATACTGACTGTTATTGGCTCCATAATGAATAAACGTTTGAAATGGATTACGAGTTGAGGAAGTTGTTGTTTCGTAAATATCATTTTCACCATCAATAGTCCAATTCCCACTTTGAGGCCAGGTCAGTACCACTCCACTGGTTGCATTACTCGGATCAGCATCAGTTTTGACACGAAATTCAAATTTCCCATAAGTATAATGGTTATTATGTGACATTCCTCCTGACACTAATACTCCATTTACCATTTGCGCCGTAACTGTCAACAGTCCGTCCGCCACTGAGAAAGCTTCCGGTTTCCGCAGTCCGTTTCCTCCATGTCCTACACCATTATACATACTCCAGTTTGTCGTATTGACTGAAGTATCATTAAAATCATCTTTAAAAACCAGATCCCATTCATCAGAACTAGGTGTTATTGTAACGTCATCGATCCATGCATTTTGAGCATTTGGATTGTACAAGTAAATTTTTGCTGATGTATTCGTTAATCCTGTTGTAAAAGATCTGGATAATAGAACGTAGGATGTTGAAGATGTTGGAGTACCAATTGGTATATCGCCATAATCCATTACTTTCAAATAGGATGTTCCGCCTCCGACTTTACATCTCGCCTTAATCGTATAAGTAGTATTCGGTTTCAAGCCAGTTATGACTTGCTCCAATGCTCCGGGTCCCCAAACATATCCGCAATAACTACCAGCATACTGACTGTTACTCACACAATAATACCCTCCCCAACCAGTCCAACTATTAGTTAAACTTCCTGTTTCAAAATCCCCGTTGACAACAGTCGGCGTTATTGTAACATTATCGATCCAGGCATTATTAGAATTAGGATTGTACAAGTAAATCTTTGCCGATGTGTTAGTTGCCCCTGTTTTAAATGTTCTTGACAACTTTACATAGGATGTAGAAGTGGCTGGCGTACCAATTGGTATATCGCCATAATCCATTACTTTCAGATAAGATGTTCCGCTTCCAACCTTACACATGGCATTAACTGCATAATTTGTATTGGGTTCTAAGCCGGTTATAATCTGTTCCAATGCGCCTATCCCAGATACATAACCACAAAAACTACCGGCATACTGATTGTTATTCACACAAGAATATCCTCCCCACCCAGTCCAACTATTTGTTAAGCTTCCAGTTTCAAAATTCCCATTAACTATCTCTGGAGTTGAAATTGGAGCAACTTTCATTATTCCATTGGATAAATGAACGTTTCCATTTGAGTCATTATTTGCTACAAAGTCATTCTCCTTTGTACATCCAATAAAAAATAAACAATAAAAAAGTGTCAGAGCTGTTAGCGTATCAGCATAGTGTTTTTTCATGATTTTAGTATTTAAAGATTAGTTATAGTTTTTAAGAAATCGTTTCATTTTACTTCCACTCAATTAATACCGTTTCTTCCGGATCAATGGTCAATTCGTTTCCATTTAATTTTACCTTCCCATCTGAAAATAAAATATTTGAGTTATATGGGCTTCTTATTTTAATCGTTTTTTTCACCTTGCTCTTATTGATAACAACAGAGAAATTAGATTTTGAACCTTTGGCTGTCTGCATAAATATTCCGTTTTCACGTTTTTCAAAACAAACAGAAACTGAAGGTTGCAATTCTTTCATTAAAAAATTAGAAAGTGACTGTAAATCGCCCGTTCGTCGCGCCCCCATTCCAAGAAGAGAAGGTATCCAAATAACATCACCTTTACCGAATTTATTCCGAACTCCTGTAATGTAACCATTTTCACTACCGATTACATTTCCGCTTTCATTCTGAATGTAACCTTTCCACAAATGTCCGGGCAAATTATTACCAGAAACATTGATTTTAAAATTTCCGGGAATACAGTTTACACTGGAAAGCGAACCACCGAAAACATCTTTCAACGGAAATTCAGTACTAAACAGGCTCAACATATTCTCATCGTAAAAGCCGGTAATACCTTCGACAAACAATCGACCTCCAAGTTTTACAAAATTGCGTATATCTTCCCACTCGTACGATGGCAACGAAACCATATTTGCCAAAATAATGCTTGTACCTGAGTAATCGGATTTTGTCCAGTCAAATTCTGCAAATTCATTTATATTCGGTACAATACCATTTTCGCATAAAATTTTGTAATAGGTCATAGCCGATTTAATAATTCCGCCGGGTTGCCGTCCTTCATCGTCGATATTTGATTTGTATTGCACCTCGCGCTCCATCCAAAAAGAAGGACGATTATACAAAATATGGATATTGGAGTTCAAAGGTTGGATATTGGAAAAAATATCTTGATGTTTGTCAATACATTTTGCCACTTGCATAGCACTATTGAGTCGTTCTGTAGACTTATGGTTAAAATCAATCATTGCCCACTCACCAGCCTCTTCACCAATTGAACGCGAATTTAACGACCAAAAAATAACTGCTTTTGCCCCTGAACTGAGACTAGTCCATAACCATTGAGTTATCTCATTTCCTGTGGGGCAAAAAGGTTTTTCACCCGAATAGGTATTATTACCACCCTGCAATTCCGTAATCAAAAACGGTAAATTACCAGCTCCGGAACGAATAATATTACAATTAGCCGACAATGCAACTGTATATTCCGAACGGTCGAAATAGCCGAAATGCCAACTTGGGTGAGCTGATGCTCCAAGCGAAGTCAGAAACTTACGCCAAGAGGGGAAATCGTATTCGGCAAGATTATCGAAAATCTGGTGATTATTAACATGAATTTCATGCCCAATATCATACTTGGCAATCTCATTAGCTACCCAATTTAAATACCATGTATTATAATAAACCAAGAATTTCTGTTTATCGAAAGTTTTGAGCAAAGTATACCCCAGACTTTTATATGGAGGTTCGATTTGTTTTTTTTTCCAATCATCAAACTTTTCTTTTGTATATTCTGTTTCAGGAACATATCCTCCTGTACCTGGTTCGTTCATTAATACCCAGCCGTATAATGAATTAAATTTTCTATAATGATTTACAATTTGAAGAATATAATCTTGAATTTTGATTTCATGTTCTTTACTTAACGGAAATTTAAACCCACCTATGGAATTTCCATTAGAAGCAGGAAAAAGACCTGCAAAAACTTTTATGTTGTACTTCTCTGCAGCTCTAAAAGCTTTATCGAACAACGAAAAGTCCCATGTTCCATCCGCTCGGTGCATGTATACCTCAAACATCCGAATTCTGCAAAGTTTCATTCCATTTTCATTCAGCAACTTAAACCATGAGTCTATTTGCGCATCTGTTTGCCCTGGTTCAATAATGACCTGAGCACCAATCATTGGAACATTGCCATACAAATTTTCAGCAGAAAATCCGAAAAGTACAATTGTTATAAAACTAATAAAAAATTTTCTAAACATATTTTAAAACCTTACTATTACCTTCTATATATTAAAAACATCCCCAATAAACCATAAAACAGCCCTTAAAGTTTTGTATATCAATATTCCTATGTATGATCGGCTGTATAACCATGCAACAAATAGAGTACAGGATAATTTATCTCCGATAAATTATAGTCAGCAGGCAAGTAAATAGAATAATTCACATCTCTGCCAAGAATATTGCTTTTCATTTTTAATTTTTCAGATACATATCCGGTTTGTCCGAATGCGGATAAAATACAACAAAAAGTCAATGCAGAAAAAAAGAGAATTTGTTTCATAATACACATCTAACTGTTGTTATGTTAATCATATTTTGGCGTTTATCTGTTATGCGTCCAACCGTAGAAGAAACGGTTGGACGCTTTCCCATTCAACCGCTTAAAGCGGTTTGTCGGATGTGAGGCGACATTTTGTGCTTAACATAACACTATATCATTTTTTTTTTAAAATAGGAAGCTATATAAGTTCAATTAGAAGATGACATAGTATCAGATTTTAATAAATTAAGTTTAACTATTTGTTATTTACCTGAGGATCAAATACCTCATAGGTACGGGCAAAGGTATTGTTTGTTGCATCCCACTCTTCTGACGCTCCCAGATTAAAAGCAACTTCTCCTGCAAGAGTAGTTTTTCCAATATGACTGCTTGTCCAAATACCAGTAGATGATATTAATTGTACTTGACCAGGAGAAATTATTGTGGTTCTATTATCTGAACTGGCCACTTTTACTCCATTTATTTTATAATCAATTTTATAAGGAGAACTGACTAAATTAGCTGCATTCCCCTGATTCTTTACTAATGCATAGAAACTAACCGGCTGACCTTCTAATGGATAACGAGGCATAGTATAAATCTGAGTAATTTTAAAATCCGGTTTTTTTTCACCATCATTCAAAACAACCTCTTTCGAGAGAGGTAAATTATCTGATGATCCACCGACTCTTAACGTAAATTTCCCTGATTGAGCATTATATTGTAAACCAGTCCAATAATAGAAATCGTCTGCAGTAAGTTGAAATGTAATGGTTTTAGTTTCGCCAACTTGTAAGGCGGTACGTTTGAAGCCACGAAGTTGTTTTTTTGGCATCCAAACTTCCTGAGTTGAAGGTGAGCTGATATATAACTGAGAAACTTCTTCGCCGGCAGTACTTCCGGTATTGGTAACATCAACAGAAACTGTAATTGGTTGCCCGGCAATAGTAGCAGGTGACACAAATAAATTACTGTATGAAAATGTAGTATAGCTCAATCCGAATCCAAATGCAAAATCAGGTGTAATGTTTTTTTCATCCAACCAACGGTATCCACCATCAAAATTATCTGTAAACCTACGAAAAGTATCTTCGTCCCATGATGGTAAATCGGTATCTTGTTTTACCATCGACACAGGCATACGACCAGCGGGATTATAGTCACCAAAAAGCACATTGGCAATAGCGATTCCGGCTTCTTGTGCAGCGTAGAAAGAATAAACCAATCCCTTTATATTGGGCAAACAATAATTTAATCCACAAACTCCACCACTTTGAATGACAACCACTATGTTTGGATTAACTGCAGCCAATTGCTGAATTAATAATTGTTGTTGTCCTGGCAATGCAATAGAACCACTTTTTCTATCAATTCCCGTATCATAACCTTCACCTTCCTGCGTTGCATCCAAGCCACCTGCAAAAATTACCACATCGGCAGTTGCTGCAATAGTTTTTGCTGCATCAAAGCCTGTTTTTGAATTGGAGTTTATATCACAACCGATTGAGTATAAGATATTATTAGCACCAATTTTTGCCTCTAGTCCCTCCTTGACACTTACTGAATAAGGAGGACATGTTCCACTACTTCCAAAACAATTAAGATTATTAGCGGTAGCATTTGGTCCGATTAAGGCTATTTTTATTCCGGTCTTTTTCAATGGGAGAATAGCTGCACCATCAACTTTTTTCTCGTTTTTTAATAAAATTATTGATTTTTGAGCAGCTAATTTATTAATTAAATTGATTTCATCCGTTTTTGCATATAAAGCATTTCCGTAAGGGAAATAGTCGATCATCCCACTTAAAATTTTTGTTCTCAATACTCGTTTGGCTGCTTTTTCAATATCAGCATTAGTAACCGCTTCGCTTACAGCCATTACGGGTAAATCCGTTGTGTATTTATTGGATCCCATACAAATATCGGTACCGGCTTTAATCGCTTTTTGCGAATCCCAAATGGCATCCCAATCCGAAACTACAAAAAAGGGGAAACCCCAACATTCTTTCAGATTAGTTGTCAGAGATTCATAACTTTCGCATACTTTATCGCCATTCAGTTTATTGTATGACCCCATTACACACATCACTCCGGCTTCCTGAATTACCGTACGAAAGTTATAACCGGAAAAATCCATCAACCAACGATTGGTAGCCAGAACATCCATACTGCGCCTATTCACTTGTTTACTTTCACCCATAAAATGCTTTACAGTTGCTATTACAGGATTTTTCTGAATTCCTATTACAACAGATTTACCAATATGACCTGACAGATACGGATCTTCTCCCCCGCTTTCAGCCGAACGACCACCACGAGGATCGCGGCAAATATCAATACAAGGTCCTAGTAGTACATTTCTATTGAATGCCCAAAATTCCAACCCCATAGCTTCACCTACTTTGATGGCTGTATCTTCATCCCAAGTTGCCGCCATTGCAATTCCGGTTGGGAAAGCTGTTGCTTTATATCCATTTTGATTGCCAGATGCAAAACGAACACCATGCGGTCCATCATCCATAACAAAACCCGGAATTCCCAATCGTTTATTAATTGGGGTTTCTCCAAAACTACTATTAATAAGTTGATCAATCTTTTCTTGAGTTGTCATAGCATTTACAAGATCGTTAACTCTCTTGTCCAAGAGAGATTGTGCACATACTTGTAAAGTTGAAAAAACAGTCAGAAAAACACAAAAAAGGGATTTTACGAAAGATTTTGGGTTCATTTTAAATGTATTTTATTTTTTAATGTAAGGTATTTACCATGTAATTCCAAACAAATATCAAGATCCCTTTTTACATATCTTCTTTTTAGTTATAATCTTTATAATTAAAAATTACTTGAAATAGAAAGACCAATAGAATGAACTTTCTTTTTATTTTTAATTTGCAAATACCATACGGTTTAATTTACAGTTTTAAAATATTAAAATTATAACTTTTGCCATTATCAGTTACGAGATGTCCAGTATAAAGACCTCCAATCGGGGGGAGGTTTACAACATTTTGTTGTTCTACTTTTGTAGAATTGTATACCCGAATCCCCTGAATATTGTAAAGTGATATTTCTGAATCTTTTAAATCGTTATCGCTTATTCCTGAAATCCTGACAGTGAAATTTTGATTTGCTTTAACAGGATTTGGGTATACGCTGATATTTCTATTTGGATTATTATATACTTCAAGATTTTCAGTAACATCGGTTATAAATTTTACACCTATCTTCTGAAATTTAGAATTATCCTGCTTTGTAATGTTATAAAATGGAGAGTACATTTCAGCTGAAATAGTATTCAATTTAGTATCAATTTCCAGTAGTCTTAAATATCCACCTCCTGAATCCTGATCCTGATAATCCTGTAAAATCTGATATATTTTATTTCCATTATCTCCAGAATCAACTCTATATGCCGAATTTCCAAGATGCCCGCTCAAAACCAAAAGAATATTGGCATGCTTCTTTATAAACTGATTAAAAATGGTATATGGACTCAAATCACCATAACCTGCATTACTTGTACTTATCGCCCAACTGGCATCCAAATGAAAATGTGTTAAAACAATAACGTTGTAAGTAGGATAAGCTGAAACTATTGTATTTGCCCAGTCTACTGGTCCTTGGCGTGCACAAAACTCCAATGAAAGAACCAACCATTTCAAACCACCGGCTTCGAAAGTATAATATGCATTATCACTTTTCCCTTCTTCATATCTACCCTTTTGAGTAGTAAATCGGCTAACCGGGAAATAGGTATTAAATTTAGTTGTCTTTCTTAAATTAAGATTCACATTACCAGGTGCCGCTCCTCCACTATTAACTCCCACAGCTTCTGTATCATGGTTCCCTAAACATACAGCATAAGGAATGTTAGCATTATCAAACAAATCAAATCCTTTGTCTGCATTTTCCCAGTGAGTTATATTATCAAAATTCACAATATCACCAACATGTAATACGATAGGAATATTTAATAATTCTTTCTGTTGAATAATCCAATTACATTGACTATAAAACATGGCCGTTTTTCCACCAACTTCACCTTGCGTATCAGGAAAGACCGGTAATACAAACTTCTGGGCATAACAGAAACTAGTATTTGCAACTAAAAGTAAGCATACTGCCGATATTGTCTTTAGATTAATCTTTTTTGATTGTTTTCGTAACTGTTGTAACTTTATCATATTTGTATATTTAAGTTGGAAGTTAATTACGGTTATTAAGTATCGTAAAAATAAATTACTGTCATAATCAGCTTAAAAAGGACAAACATTATTTTGCCAAGTTGCTGTTATCAATCCCTGTTGACTATTTCCACAATCATTAATTTGAATTTTCATGGTTCTATTACTTTCTTCTTTTCAATATTTCCAAAAGCTAGTTCACTTAATAGATTTGCGAAATCAACAGTTCTTGATTTACCTGCTTCTGCTTCAAACTATTTATAATCAAGCCACGTCGTAGCATCTACATTTTTATCGACCGAAAAACGAATCCAACGTCCTGAAATTGATTTAGGAAATTCGTACATTAATTTTGTCCCCGGTTTTACGACAAATGTTTTATAGGTCATCCATTCATGGTCTCCTGAAGGATCAATTTGTACTGTGAAGACAACTTTTGTTTTACCACTATGTGACATCAGGAGAGTGCGTTTGTCATAAAATCCGAACAAGTAAGGATCAGAATACACATCTGCCTTAACCGGAGTATTCACCCAAGGGCCACCTTTGCCCACAGGTTTGCCAAGTTTCCATAAGTCGTCAATAGCACCCGCCCATACAGCAGCTCTTTTATCAGTTGAAGTAAATACATGCTGTGGATTATCATAAGATTTTGCCGGATTGATTCCCGAAATCACAAACAAGCCTCTAAATGACGCATAATCATTTATTTTCAGATTATGCGAAGCAATTGGTCGTATTTTAGCAAAGCCATCGGCATTTTCGGCAGGAAGTTCGTAAAAAGTTCCATGGCAATTGAATAAATCTCTTTCGGTAGCCACTTCGCGACAAATTCTTAATTCACCATTATTTGTTGCATTGGTATATTGCTCGTTGCCCAAAGGTAATCTCCAACGTCGTCCCGAGTTATCAACAATCAATACAGAACCTGCATCGATTGTTACTACCTGTTTGGGAATTGCTAATCTTTTCCTGATAAACTGGGCAGTTGAATCGGCAGGTTTGAAGGTAAAAGTCATTGTCGAATCAATTTCGTAAAAACCGGTTTCACTTTTAGAATCAGAAGCTAATAATCCCAAAACACGCTGATTGTTTCCCATACTGTATAGCAATCCCTTTTGAATATTGTTATCGTCATTAATGGTTGCAATACCATTGAATATCGGATTAGGGATAGTTGTTCTTTTATCTGTTGAAGTGTAAACAAAACCAACACTTGTATTTGTGCTTTTGTCTGTTTTCACACGAATCCATTCTCCTTGTTGATCCTTATTAAAAGAAATATAGTTTGAACTGTTTGCCGGAATAGAAATTTTCATCAATTCTGACCATTGATTCGTCCCATTTTTATCCACTTCAAATGTATAAGTTACGGGATTTGTGCTTGTATTTTTAATCCATGCAGTGCGGTTTTCCCAACCTGCAAAAAGAAAAGGTTCAGAAGCAACGTCTGCATTTACTTTTTCTCGTAACCAAACGTATCCGCTTGCATTATCAATACCTAATTTATCAATATCATCGGGTGCAACAAACCAAAGATTGGAATTTGATTGTCCCGGACCAGCAATTCCTCCTTTTACATTTCGCGTATTTAAAAATTCAGATTCAGCAGAATCATCACAACCGAAAACTACTTTACCATGCCATGAAGCAAAATCTCCTATTACTTTTAGATAAGCAGAACGCGGACGAATACCTGCTGTGTTTGCAAACGAAAAAGTCTCTGGGAATTTCCAGAACAACCCATGCATGGTCATTAAATAATCAGAATTTTCGTCAGTTCCAATGTTCCTTATTCTCGGCCATTCAGTATTCCATCCGTGTGCTCCATCATAAGAATAACTTGCTTTGGGTAATCGGAAAAAACGCCATTCTCCATTTTGACGCACTCCTAAAAGCACCGATTTATAATCAAAGCCATTTGTCCAAATAGGGTCGGTAGCGGGGTTCGGATTTCCATAAATTCCTCCGGGACCTGTTACCTCGGTAAATTGATTTCGACGAATCAGCTTCCATGATTTTCCATCCCATTCGTGCAACGAACCCGATGTTGCATCAAAATGTTCCAAGGCTGCTTGCCCGTATTCACCATTGTCCGAATAAACCAATACACCTTGACCAGAATATAAACCTTTACCATGCCAACCGGGTAGAGCTGCCAATTTATTTTCCAATACAGGAAAATCGGCAGGTCTGAGTTTTGCATTATCGTCGGAGTACAGTGTATTTGTTTTCAACGTATTCACATCTACCTCATAAAATCCTTCTTCCATTGTGGCAATATAAATTTTTGATTCAGGATCGGTCAAGTGGCGTGCGGCACCGGTATATCGTCCCGGAGCAGTTTTATATGATAATGTTTTCACATTTCTACTCGCATCGATAGCATAAGGACCAATAAAAAGCTGATTGCTTTCTTTGTGAATTAAACGATTGGCAGGAGTGCCTCCTTCGCTTTCGGGTCGAACAATCAATTGCAAATCCGGAGTGATTTCGTAAAGTTTGTCAGATGAGCCGTAAGGTGAATGAGGTGCATAAGTTATCGCCCACAAACGGTCAGCCCAAGGCACAACAGCACCTGTTCCACATTCACCTTCATGATTATAAAAAGCTAAATACGGATAAATTCCACTTATATTCAATTGTTTACATTGTTTATCCCACTTGTTTTGTGCAAGAGAAAATCCTCCAAAAACCGACAAGAATAACAGTAATATATATGTTTTTTTCATCCTAATTATTTTCCGATATAATTGTATCGTTATTATAAAAACTGGTTTTTAATTCTTTATATCTATTATATATGCGAATCAGGAGTAGAGACTCCATAATTCATTGTTAGTATAAAGTGTTTATATTCAAGAAGATAAATGTTAAATAACTTGTTCAATTCACTGAAAATAATTATCTTAGAAGAAAATTTGCAGTAATATTCTAAGTATGATTTCCAGAGAAAAAGAACATAAATTAACAGTTATATATTTCTATATTTGTGATTTATATGAAAAAGAGCTAAAGATTAATTGTCAAAGATTCAGTAATAATTCAAAACCTGAGTTTACAGATCAGGAAATTATGACAATTTATCTTTTCGCTGGATACGAACAACGGTATTTTCAAGTTAACGAAATATATTCATTTACAAAAGATTATCTTTTGTCTTGGTTTCCTAAACTACCTTCGTATCAAACATTTTCATATCGATTAAATTTGTTGACAGGTGCTTTTCAGGCACTCGCAAACAAACTTATTGGTTCATTTAAACCTGAGGATTGCAGTAAGTTATTCTCAATAGTCGATTCAATGCCTATTATTACCAGTGGTGGTAGAAACAGGACTGGAAAAGTGGCTTCTGAGATTACAGCAAAAGGTTTTTGTTAGACTAAAAACATGTATTATTATGGGTGCAAAATCCATACAATGGCAAGTGTTAGACTAGGCAAAATTCCTTTTCCTGAAAGTATGATTATTACTCCAGCTGATGACAACGACTTGACAACTTTCAAACAAGCTTGGGGTGATAATATCTTTTCAAAAGTAATACTTGGTGACAAGGCTTATTCTGATAAAGAATACTTTAACCAAAACAAAACAAAAACTCAAGATATTGAAATGCTTACTCCTATTAAAGGAATAAAGGGACAGACAGAAGAAATAAAACAAAGAGATAAAGCATTTAATGACTTATTCTCATCTGCTGTTTCTAGAGTAAGACAACCTATAGAGTCTTTCTTTAATTGGTTAAATGAAAAAACAAAAATTCAAAGAGCCATGAAAGTCAGATCAACTGCCGGATTACTTATTCATTTGTTTGGCAAAATCTCAATGGCTTTCATTTATCTAATTTCTTAAATACTGATTCGCATTAATAATAAAATTTATCTTTCAACCATTCTGCATCATTATTATTTTCTTTGCAAATAAATGCAGCATGTTGCGCTAAACATGGTTTATGCATATTTGTTTCAAAGATATTATTTGGTTTGAGCAACTTTACTTTACTTTGACGATGTATAACAATGGGAATCCAACCATCAATACTGGCAAATGAAAGAAAATTAAGTACGCACCCTTGCTCATATTTCAGCATATCTTGAGAAAGTTTTTTATCTGATTTCTCGATAAGAATTTGTCGTATAGCGACATTGCTCAGCCAAGAGTCCCAGTCCCAAAGTTCGTCGGCATACTGTGAGCTGCCTGGAGTTAAAAATGGAAAGTTTAATCCATCACCAGCACTTTTACACATTCCCTGATAATCTTGATAAATACTTTTCTTAATAATAGTGCTGTAGTTTTCCCAACCCTTCACTGATTGGGCAATAATATGGCTGGAAATGAGGAGAAACAAAAAACCTACAATAGATTGTTTGTTAAGTAATATTGAAAGAGTTCTTTTCATAATAGATATGTCTAAAAAAAGATGTATTTATTTTTGTTCAATTTGGGCAACAAAACCACCATTATCTGCTAACTGAAATGACAGGAATTCACCTTTTCTCAATGTCAAGTTTGTCAGTTTTATATTTTTCGAATCTTTTTGAACATCAGAAATAGTATGAACTGAATTATTTTTAAATCCGGTAAAGTCAAGTTTGCAACTGAATTCTTTTCCTTTTCCACCATTTAAAGCAATTAAATACCAAACCACACCTTTTCTACGAGCAAATACAGCTAATTCTCCAATCTTGCTTCCTTTCAGTACTTTAGTTTCATCCCATACTGTGGGTAACGATTTAATAAATGGGATGATAGGTTCCAGTTTCTTTTCTGTAAAAAGAAATTCAGGGTTTTCTGCCATAACCAATAAAGAAGAAGTAAATAGATATGCGGTTGCCAGTTGATGAGCCCATGTTGTATTTCCCGGATTTGAAAATCCCATAGGTGTATAATCACACTGATTGAGTAAGCATCTTGTGAATGGCAATCCTGCATTGTGAGATGCCGTAATATGCTGATCCATTTTATTAAGCTCCAGACCTCTCACAGCCTCGCGTGTTAGTTCGTTAGGGTACGTTCGCTGTTCCCCTGTCGGTTTTCCACAACCATGGATATTGACTAATAGCTTTCGTTTAGCCGCTAATTTAAGTAGTGATTCTTCAAAAGAAACCATTTGTAAAGCTTCACCATTTAAAAAATCTACTTTAATGCCTATGCAACCAACTGTTTTTATGCTATCCAGAAAATTTGCCATTTGCTTGTAATTGTCATTCGGATTGTTCAACTGATTCCAGTGCTTCCAAACCCAGACTCCTACATTTCTATTCCTTGCATATTCACATATATTTCGGAGATCATCCCACTTGTTTTTCCATTTGGTTTCCCAACCTTCATCAATTAGAGTATATTCAAAATTCAATTTATTTGCAAAATCAATAAATTTGCGTTCGCTTTCTATAGTCATATATTCTTTATTCTCTGAATATGACCACCAACTCCAAACACTTCTTCCTGGTTTAATCCAGGTTTGATCAGAAAATAGTTCTTTAGACAATGGGGGATTTAGATTGGTTATGATTTTTGTATTTACTAATTCGTTCAATGTTTTTGCAAAAATCATTACTCGCCAAGGAGTTGTAATGTCGCCAGCTATATTAAAACCCTCTTTTTCTGTAAAATTAACTAGAACACTGCCATCCTGTTTAGCCTCAAGTCTCATGCCGCTATAATTATATAAACCAGCTTCTGTAATAGCCATGTAACCAAAATTATTTGGTAGTTCGGCAACCAATGGA
>JADGPS010000119.1 GCA_017882285.1 Paludibacter sp.
CTTAGTTGAGCTTATAAAATTATCAGTAAGGATGCAAAAGTAAGGATTTTTAAAATACGATCAGGGGTGTGTATGGAAACAAAAATGGATATTTGATCACGTTAATTATTTTGTTTAACTTTAATATGATTTATAAATGGTGAAGGTCAGGCGGAAGCATTGTATGAGTAAGTATTTGAGCGTATTAAATTCAGAATGCTTTTGTCTTTTGTCTTTAACTATCCTTTTTCCTTTATTCAATGGTTAATCCGTTGTACTAGTGAATGATAGTAAACTTCATAAATGACTAACCAATACATAAATAGCAGAATTACAGTACAGATTTAAGGCATTCGACGCAACCAATAAGACAAAAAACCAATCAATATATCGATATGAAAACAAATATTTTCTTTATATGCTTTCTCTTTTTAACTCTCTCCTGCTCAAAGGAAAAACTCCCAACTGTTACTACAAATCCAATAAGTGTGTTTACATGGGATTATGCTGTTGCTGGAGGCGAGGTAACTGATGATGGTGGTTCACATATTACCTCAAGAGGTCTTTGTGTTACGATAAATAGAATCTACCTTCCAACAGTTATTAATAATGGGGATAACTGGTTTACAATTGATGGTTCAGGTCTCGGCATTTTTTCTGACACAATAAAATTGAAATGGGGAGGCGCCAGTCATTATATATCACAAAATCACTATATTAGAGCCTATGCCACAAATAAAGCAGGTACCGCTTATGGCGAGGTCCTTACTTTGTTTCCTAAGTCAAAGCCACCTACATTTAATTCCGTTAGTTTAGTTAGTTTTACTACAACTACTGCTACAGTAAGTTTCACAATTTCAGTTCCTACAGTGGATTATTTTCATATTGATGAAGTCGATATTTGTATCAGCAATAATCCAAACCCAACTATAGAAGGGTCTCATTTTCTTATTCCAATAGATCAGCATGAGAATAAATACACCTTTAAGGATTTGACTCCTAATACAACCTATTATATTCGAGGGTATGTTAAAAACGAATCTGGATTTGCATATAGTCCAGAGATTAGCTTTACTTCATGGGAGGGAGAATTAACAGATATCGATGGTACTATTTATCCAATTAAAACTATTGGAAGTAAAGTATGGATGACAAAAAACCTTACGACTTCAAAATTTAATGATGGAACTATTGTCCCAAATATTCAGGATAATTTAGAATGGATTTCTACTACCACAAGTGCAAGTTGCACTTACACTCCTTTTGGAAAACTATACAACTTTTATGCTGTAGTTGATAACCGAAATCTCTGTCCATCCGGATGGCATGTACCAACTGATACTGAATGGAAGGCGATGGAAATAAGTCTGGGAATGATTCAGGCTCAAGCAGATGCCACTGGTTTTCGAGGTACTGATGAAGGTGGGAAACTAAAGAACTCAATATTAGACATTGACGTGTGGAAGGTACCTAATACAGGAGCCACAAATTCATCTGGATTTTCAGCTCCGGGAGGAGGATTTCGTTATGATAATGGAATTATGACAAACTCCACAATGACAGCTAATTACTGGACTAATTCTGAATTTGATGCAACCTCTGCCTGGAGTAGATCATTATCATATAACAATTCACAAATTAGCCGTTTGAGTATTAATAAAAAATACGGTTTTAGTGTTAGATGTGTTAAGGATTAACGATCTTGAAGTCAACAATCGGGACTGAATCTTCATTACGAGAAAAAAATAACTTACCATAATAAACAGAACTTCATTCAGCGCGAAGTGCCAGGAATGGATACCCGGTTACACTAAATCCGGACGCCTGCCCATATTCTATGCACTTGCCACCGTTATTCGTGTTCCATGAGCAGTTCTCTGAAGATACTTGTTTCGATGTTTTTGAGCAAAATTCACCTCTCCATACTAAAAAACAGCCATTTTAAGATAACTTTTTTCCGGCTATCAGTTTGGGATATAAAATTTTCGTATTCGCTGGAACCAGCTTAACTCAAATGAAAATTTACGGACTAAAAAAGGTTATTAGACAAACTACGGTTGTCAGTACTGCATAAAGACTCGAACTTCACAAAGATTTCGTGTTAATTGATATTCTTTGTAAATTTGCTAAAATGACAAGATGAAACAAAGAATCTACATAGATACCTCAGTAGTTGGCGCATACTTTGATGAGGAATTTAGTGAGGTGACTCGGGGCCTCTTCAAAAGACTTGAAAACAATGAAATAGTTTTTGTTATTTCGGATTTGCTTGATTTAGAATTGACTGGTGCTCCTCAAAATGTTCGTGAGTTGTTATATAAATTCACACCTGAAAAGTTTGAGCGTGTTCAGTTAACTTAGGAAGCTATTAAACTTGCAGATTCTTATATATCTGAGAATGTTGTTGGCAAAACAAGTCTTGAAGATTGCAGACATATTGCACTTGCTACGATTAACAGGGTTGATGTTCTTGCAAGTTGGAATTTTAAACATATTGTAAATCTGGACAGGATTAAAGGGTATAATTCTGTCTATTATAAACTTGGAACCCTATGATTGAGATACGTAGTCCTAAAGATTTATTGCATTATGAAGACTAAAAAAGAAAAATCGTTTGACGCAGTGAAAATGATGCGTGAAATACGTGATAAGATTAGTTCTGAAACTCAAAACATGACATTTGATGAGTTTAAAAAGTATATTGATACACGTATTAAAACAAGTGGATTAAAACCAATTGGACAATAATGCCCTACTGCCAACACCGCCTATAGCACATTGCCGTTGAGGGTGCGCTATATGCGCTTACCACCGTTATTCGTGTTCCATAAGCAGCTCTCTGAGGATACTTATTTCGATGTTTTTTAGCAAAATACACCTCTCCAGCCTAAAAAACAGCCATTTTAGGACCACTTTTTTCCGGCTATCAGTTTGGGAGATAAAATTTCCGTATTCGCTGGTACCGGCTTAAATCAAATGAACATTTATGGACTAAAATGGTTATTAGACAAACTGCTGTTCACACTCATTGTATAGCGACTCACGAATCAAACACAAAATTGTTAATGAAAGGGCTATAATAATCGGCCCAAATTCAGATTAATTGAAATTATCTTTGCTTTGGATTTTTTAATTAAAGATTAAATTTTAATATAAATGGAAAAACGCAAATTGGGAAATAGTGGTTTGGAGGTTTCAGCCCTTGGACTTGGCTGCATGGGAATGAGCTTCGGCTACGGAACAGTGACTGACAAAAAAGAAATGATAACGCTCATTCGTAAAGCTGTCGAACAGGGCATCACATTTTTCGATACTGCTGAAGTATATGGACCATTTATCAACGAAGAACTTGTCGGAGAGGCATTAGCCCCTTTCAAAGGGCAGGTGGTAATTGCAACAAAATTTGGTTTTGCCCCATCTCAAAGCAATAATTCAAGATGGGGTGAATTGGATAGCCGTCCGGAGCATATCAGAGAAGTTGCTGAAGCCTCTTTAAAAAGACTTAAAGTTGATGCAATTGACTTATTTTATCAGCACCGTGTTGATTTAAATGTTCCAATTGAAGATGTTGCCGGAACAGTGAGAGACTTAATTCAAGAAGGTAAGGTGAAACACTTTGGACTATCTGAAGCGGGCGCAAATACCATTCGGAAGGCCCATGCCATCCAACCTGTAACAGCTCTTCAAAGCGAATATTCTCTTTGGACACGACAGCCGGAAAAGGAAATCTTGCCAACACTTGAAGAACTCGGAATTGGGTTTGTTCCGTTTAGTCCTCTCGGAAAAGGTTTCTTAACAGGAAAAATTAATGAAAATACAAAGTTTGAAAGCACCGATTTTCGCAATGTTCTACCTCGTTTTACACAGGACGCCTTGAAAGCCAACCAGTCCTTAGTTGATTTACTAGGAAGGATTGCAGAAAGAATAAATGCAACGCATGCACAAATTGCATTGGCATGGCTCTTAGCTCAAAAATCATGGATTGTTCCTATTCCAGGTACGACCAGGTTAAATCGCCTGACTGAGAATAACGGAGCTACATCAATTGTACTTACCTCAGATGAATTACAGGAGATTGAAGTTTCTGCCTCACAAATAAAAGTGACTGGTGAACGTTATCCAGAAAATATTTTGAAACTGACAGGACGATAAAATAAAGAAAAACAATGAACCGCCAACAAAAGTATTTGCAAAAGCAGGGCTGGAAGTTCAATGAATTCCATGCCTTCGCAAATACTCGAACGTCAGACGATGTGGAAATCATGTAACATTTTTCTATTATGATGTAATAATTTTGGATCACAGCCTATATATCTTTGAATTGATATTTAACATTTATAATTCAACTAATATTTTTGCTATGAAACCTTCGCGAACACTTGTTTTAATTTTACCATTATTGACTTCAATGTTAAGTTCATGTGAAGCTATTGCCGGGATATTTAAAGCCGGAATGGGATTCGGAATTTTTATTGTAGTTGCCGTAATTATAGCAATTATAGCTATTGTAATACGGGTTAATAAAAAGAAAGCATAAAAATTTAGAAGTAAAAGCTATGCTCTACCATGTAAAAAAGACTTACAATTTAAAGCTATAGTTTCAAAACCCGATGTGCGTTTTGAAAAACTCCTCCCCGAACAATTTGGATGTAGTTATGGAGAATTGAAAGTTGCGATGCAATATTTTGTTCAGGCATTTGGATGTAAAAAAACATATTCTGACAAGTATGATCCGCTAATGGATATTGATACTGAAGAATTCAGCCATCTCAAATTTGTTGGCACTACCATTCAAATGCTTTTGACAGGTGTGAATTGTGATATTTGTTTCGATGTTTTGGAGCAAAATACACCTCT
>JADGPS010000120.1 GCA_017882285.1 Paludibacter sp.
CCTATAAAGGTAGTGATTTCCAATGACTTATACAAATAATATCGGGGTTATTTTCTTGATATTCAAATAATTAACATTAAGTTTAACGAAGTATTGTAAGTGATACTTTCTTTTAAACTATGTTTTTGACGGATTATGGAAATAATTAAGGAACAATATAAGTATTCTCAATTGACCGGCAAGATTATTGCCTGTGCCATGGAGGTTCATAAAATTTTAGGGAACGGTTTTCAAGAAGTAATATATCAGAGGGCGTTGGAAATGGAAATGAATCTTCAGGGACTTAGTTTTACCAGAGAACATGAAATGCCAATCTATTATAAAAATAAACAGATCGGAACCCGTCGAGTTGATTTTTTAGTAGAAGGACTTATTTCCGTTGAACTAAAAGCAGTGATAAATCTTGAAAATGTTCATTTAGCTCAGGCAATTAATTATCTGGAAGTTTATAATCTTGAAATAGGTCTGCTAATTAATTTCGGTTCAAAAAGTCTTACTTTCAAGAGACTTGCTAACTCAAAATTCAAATCATAGGTAATCATTTAATCACAAAAATCATAGTTTAGACAATGGATTATTCAAAAATACCATCGCCTTGTTACGTTCTCGATGAAAAGGCATTTCGCAAAAATCTGGAATTAATTAAATTAGTGAAAGATAGGGCAGGAGTGGAGATTATATTAGCTTTCAAAGCATTCGCTTTGTGGAGCGTTTTCCCCATTGTGCGTGAATACATTCCGTTTTCCACCGCCAGCTCATTGGCCGAAGCACGCCTGGCTTACGAAGAAATGGGAAGCAAAGCACATACTTACGGTCCGGCTTATACCGACCGTGAATTTCCTGAAATTATGCGTTGCAGCAGTCATATTACCTTCAATTCATTGCAGCAGTTCGAGCGGTTTTATCCCCAAACCCAGTTTAATAATATCTCTTGCGGATTGCGGATTAATCCGGAGTTTTCGGATGTGGAAACGGATTTGTACAATCCTTGTGCGGCTGGTTCTCGATTGGGTGTAGTAGCCGATTTGTTGGGTGATAAATTGCCCGAAGGTGTGGAAGGTTTACATTTCCATACACTTTGCGAATCGACTTCATTCGATTTGGAAAGAACATTGGCAGTAGTGGAAGAAAAGTTCGGAAAGTATTTCTCACAAATCAAATGGATGAACATGGGAGGTGGACATTTGATGACTTGTGAAGGTTACGATACAGAACACCTGATTTCGTTATTGAAAGCATTTAAAGCCAAATATCCACATTTACAACTGATTTTGGAGCCGGGAAGTGCTTTTGCCTGGCGAACCGGCGTGTTGGTTTCGTCGGTGATTGATATTGTGGAGAATAAAGGAATTAAAACGGCCATGTTGGATGTTTCGTTTGCTTGCCACATGCCCGATTGCCTCGAAATGCCCTACAAACCTACGATTATTGGAGCAACTGACGCAGTTTCAGGAAAACCGACTTATCGAATGGGCGGAAACAGTTGTTTATCCGGTGATTTTTACGGCGATTGGTCGTTTGATCGGGAATTAAAAATTGGCGACCGAATCGTTTTTGAAGATATGATTCATTACACGTTGGTGAAAACCACCATGTTTAATGGTGTTTCTCATCCAAGTATCGGTATTTGGACAAAAGAAAACGAGTTCAAACTGATTCGCGAATTCGGTTACGAGGATTACAAAAACAGAATGTCGTAATTAGATGATAGTTGAGAAATTTGATTTCAAAATGATTGATTATTAGAATATATCGTATATTTGCAAGGATTATTTAATTTAATTATTAACCCTTAAATTTATTCATCATGGAAAACTTTCAACACATGGCAAGCACATTTGCCTGGTTTATTCCTTTAATTGTTATTTGCGCACTTTGGGACGGCATTTGGAAATTAATTGGTTTTTGGAAAGCCGCTCGAAACAACCATCTTGCCTGGTTTATTTGTATTGCAATTTTCAATACGCTTGGTATTTTACCTCTTATTTACATTGTTTTAAACAAGGATAAACCCTTGAAAAATAAGACTAAACAAATAAAAAATGAAAAATAAAGGGATTCTATTTACGATAGTTCTATTGACAATTTCCATTGGAAATTATTTTAGAATTATTTCAAACGGAACAGTCAGAACAGTAGAATTTATATCAATTTTTGCAATTGGGGCTTTGTCAGGAATACTTTTAATTCAAATTGTCAAAGCAATAAAGGAACGAAAATAGTAAAATGAAACTACTCGGAAATGTTATCTGGCTCGTTTTTGGTGGAATTATTATCTCAATTGAATATTTAGTTTCAAGCTTGCTTCTGATAGCAACAATTATCGGCATTCCATTCGGACTTCAGACTTTAAAATTAGCTGTTCTTGCTTTGTGGCCTTTTGGTAGTGAAATTCGAATGAAACCTGGTAATCCGGGTTGTTTGTCGACGATTATGAATGTAATTTGGTTTATCATTGGTGGTATTTGGATAAGCCTGACTCATGTAATTTTCGGTATTCTTTTTGCCATCACCATTATCGGAATTCCTTTTGCCCTACAACATTTTAAACTTGCTTCATTGGCTTTGACACCGTTTGGAAGAGAAATCTTATAAGAGACCTGATTCTGAAAGGCTTTTGAACTGAAAATATCCGATCTTATTATGATTCATTTCACGATATTGATAACCAATATGTTCAACGGTGTTTCACACTTGTATATCGGCATTGGAACAAAAGAAAATGAATTCAAATTGATTTGGGAATTTGGTTATAAAGATTTTAACCGAGGAATATCTTAGTAATTACCTTTATACACAACAAAAAACCTCCCGAAAGAGAGGTTTTTTGTTGTGAAAATGAGAAGCTTTTAGTTATTTGATTTCACCATTATTTTCATGTGAATGATTTTCATTTTTTTCTCTTCTTTCTTTCATTTTTTGTTCACGTTCAGCCCGAATTGTTTGTAATTTTTGGAACTTTTCCTGACCAATAATTTTAATCAATTCATCTTCATTTGCTTTTCGTTCTGCTTCAAATTTGGATTTCATTTCATTTCTCATCTTTTCCCCTTTTTCCATTTGTTCATGGTGTTTAGCATCTTGTTTTTCGAATAATGCTTGAACTTGCGCTTTTTGAGAATCATTCAATCCTAATTGTTTTGCCATTCTTTCTGATCGTTTTTCGGGTGTTGCCATTGGTCTTTCACCTTGTTTGAATTCTTTTTTTCCACCTTTATGATGATCTTGAGGTGGGGTTGTCGGATCTTGTGCAAAAACACTCACGCTAAACATAAAAATTGTAGCCAAAGCTAACATTCCATACTTTTTCATACTGCAATAGTTTTGATAATTATTAATAATATTTTTAGTAATCTGTATGGTTTGACCAAAGAGATTTCAAAAAGTTTAATCGATAGTTTTAAATTTCAGATTATTAACAATTTATCTGCTTTCTATGAAGCTTTGTAAACAGCCTGCATGCCACAGAAACGAGTACATTTACCACATTCTGAACATTTTTCTACATCAATTATTGGAAGACCATAACCGTTTTGTGAAATTGCACCAGCAGGACAAATCTTAAGAATTGGACAAACATGGTTTTGTGGACAGCGATTTTTATCAATTACAAATGCCATACATTATTTTTTTAAAAGAACTTCTTGAATTGCCTGTTTAAATGATTCTTTTGGCATAGCTCCCTGCGACATTTGCGGTGCTCCAACCATAGGACAAAACAATATTGATGGAATGCTGCGGATGCCAAATGCTCCGGCCAGTTCCTGTTCTTCTTCAGTGTTTACTTTATAAATATAGATTTCACCTTCAAATTCTTTGGCTAAATCTTCGAGAATCGGTGCAATGGTTTTGCACGGTCCGCACCATGATGCATAAAAGTCAATGATACAAGGCTTGTCGCCTAAATACTTCCATTCTGTAGGATTTTTTTCGAAATTCGCAACTTTTGCTAAAAATTCTGTTTTAGTTAAATGAATTGTTCCCATTTTATTTAATTCTTTTGATTGATTTACTTTTTTTGATTCGGCAGATGCCGTTAAAGCGATTGCAATAAATAAACTTGTTAAAATAATTTTTTTCATAAAAAATATAGTTTTTAAACTTTCAAACTTTTTACTTTCAAACTATAAAGTGCATCCAAAATCGATGGTTCGTCTGCCTCAAGTTCCTCTTCTTTTCTTTCAGGAAATCCTAATGATAAAAGTTTAGCTGTAATTTCTTCCCGATTAACTTCATCGGTATGCGACACTACAATTTTTCCATCAATTCGGTCTATTTCGGCTCCAAAAATTCCCTGCAAAATGCCAAGTTCTTTGAGAACCTGATTGTTACATGTCAAACATTGATCTTTCGATACTAAAAAAGTGCTGAACATCTCGTTTATTTTCTCGGTTCGTATTTTTCGAATTCCATATTGGGTTTTTCTTCGCTTTTGTAAGTCGGTTCGCAACTTCCGCCGGGGCAACTGACATTAAAAATTGCCGAAATACCCAGCATACTTCCTATAAAAAGGAAGAATGTTTCTCTGTAATAATAATATGAAATAAGCAATGCACCAGCCAAAGCTGCACGGATAATTCGTACAATACTCCATTCTTTGAAATAGTTTTTAAATTTTTCCATTTTCTTTGGTTTTAAACATATCGAATAATAAATAACCTAAAAGTGCACCATAACCAGTTGTCATATAGGGATTTGATGTTATTGGGCAAGTTCCGCTTGCACAACCGACAAAATGATAATAGGCAAATCCGGCAATTCCGCCAACGATTATTCCTATTATTTTGAGAAAGTGTTTTTTGATA
>JADGPS010000032.1 GCA_017882285.1 Paludibacter sp.
AAATTACGACAGGTTAAACAATTAAAGGAAACCGCCGTGTGCGAGAGCATGCACGGTGGTGTGAGAGGGCGGGGGAGTAATCCCCCTACCTACTCGATTGTCTTGGCTCTTGATTCTATGTTCTAAAATCTTATATCAAATTTATCTGATCCTTATCCGTTGTCCCTTTTTCAGTCTGGCTTTTGCTTTAAGACCATTCAGGTGGCAAAGGGCTTTAACACTGGTACCGTTTCGGGCGGCAACTTTCTTCAACGTATCCCCTCTGCGAACTTTGTAATATTTGGCCGAGGCAAGTAATTTTACCTCATGTTGATAGTAGAACGCATTCTTTTTGGTCAGTAAATAGGTTTTTGCATGTACCAGTCCGGTATTGAAATCAATAATATGAGCCGGATTAATGGCATTTCCAATGTAGCGGGTTTCAAAATGGAGATGAGGACCGGTCGAATGTCCGGTATTTCCACCAAAGGCAATTAACTCCCCACCTTTAATATTTTGATTGAGAGCGACTAAAACTGCAGAAAGGTGTGCATAAACCGTTTCCAGACCATTATCGTGACGAATGACGATATAATTTCCATATCCACGACCTTCATAATCGATAATCCTGACTTTACCGGAAAAAGCACAACGTACCGAATCACCCACTTTCAATCGTAAATCAATTCCAAAATGAAAGCGATAGCGACGTGGACCAAATACTGAAGTAACTTCACCACGAACCGGAACGAAAAAGTTAGAACAATCAATCCGAACAGAATCCGGCATGCTGTCAATTGGTATTTTATACGGATTTACATGATCGCTTGTCCAGATATTGTTGTAAATATCTTCAGCAGGGTGATTTTCCATCAAGTCATCCGATTGATCGTTCAACATTTCCTTGTAAATGTTGACCGTATCTTTTTTCGGAATTAATGAAAAATTTGTTTGCTGAGAATAACCCCCAAGAATTGAGAGAAAGAAAGTGAGTACAGAAAGATATTGTTTGAGGGTAATGGGCATTTGTTTTAATTTTCGATAAATCAATTATCAATTATTACTTTATTAATTGATAATTGGAAATTAGTTAATTGGTAATTGATCAAATTTCGTCGTTGGCGTATAAAAAATTCAGATTGTATTGGTCGAACTCAAAAATTTCTGTTTCACTAAAAAAGCGAGCTAATTCGACTTCGGCATTTTCAACTGTATCAGATGTATGAATAATATTTTCCTGAATACTCATGCTGAAATCACCGCGAATGGTTCCGAAAGCCGCTTCACGTCCGTTTGTTTTCCCTGCCATTTCGTGTACAATATTCACGGCATCAAACCCTTTTAAACAACAAACAATCACCGGAGTAATCATCATTGAATCTTTAATTCGTTTAAAAAAAGAACGTTGAGCCAAATGGGCATAATGTTCAGTTAAGATTTCATCTGTTAACTGCAACATTTTAATACCACATAATTGGATGCCTTTACGTTCAAAACGGTGAATAACCTCACCAATCAAGCCTCGTTGAATAGCTCCGGGTTTAATAATTACAAGTGTCTTCTCCATATTGTTGGTTCAAAAGGATGTGTTTTTTTTATTATTGCAGTCCAAAATTAAAGAAATGCCCGTAGCGGTCAAAACAAATTCCATATTCTTAACTTATAGAACCCCAATTTAAGGTATTTGTCTTCATCTTTCTTAATTGATTAGCCATGACCTTATTTTCGTTTTGTTCAAGTTGTGGGTCTGTATTGAGAATCTCCAAAGCTGCATTCCGGGCAATTTCCAACATTTTCCCATCTTGTGCCAGATTGGCTATTTTCAAATCAAAAGGTAAACCGCTTTGTTGCGTTCCTTCGAGGTCACCTGGCCCACGAAGTCTCAGGTCAGCTTCCGAAATTTCAAATCCATCATTGGTTCGCACCATGATTTCCATACGTTTCCGTGTGTTGGAGCCTAATTTATAATTGGTTAGCAAAATACAAAACGATTGTTCGGCTCCACGTCCAACCCGTCCGCGCAACTGATGCAACTGCGACAAACCAAACCTTTGTGCACTTTCAATCACCATCACCGAAGCGTTCGGAACATTTACTCCCACTTCAATCACCGTTGTGGCAACCAGTATCTGAGTTTCGCCCGAAACAAATTTCTGCATTTGATGTTCTTTCTCGGCCGTCTTCAACTTCCCGTGAACCATGTTGATTTTATAATGAGGAAAAACTTCACACATATATTCAAAACCTGTTTCAAGATTTTGCAAATCTATTTTTTCCGATTCCTGAATGAGTGGATAAACAATGTAAATCTGACGTCCTGCTTCCACTTGTTTGGCAATGAACTGATTCAATCCTTGCCTTTTATTTTCGTAATAATGGTAGGTTTGAATTGGTTTTCGTCCCGGAGGCAGTTCATCAATCACCGAAATACTTAAATCACCATAAACGGTCATTGCCAGTGTGCGGGGAATGGGTGTGGCAGTCATAACCAAAATATGCGGCAATTGATTGTTTTTTTTCCAAAGTTTGGAACGTTGTTCCACGCCAAAACGATGTTGCTCATCGATAACCACTAAACCAAGGTTGGAAAATTTAACTGTATCTTCAATCAGGGCATGTGTTCCAATCAAAATATTCAACTTACCGCTTCGAAGTTTTTCATGAAGAATCACTCGATCTTTTGGTCGGGTGGAACCGGTGAGCAAAGAAACATTCACACCCAAATCACCCAAAAATTCTTTCAAACTTGCAAAATGCTGATTTGCCAAAATTTCTGTGGGAGCCATGATGCAAGCCTGAAAACCATTATCAATTGCCATGAGCATTGCCATTAAAGCCACCAGCGTTTTTCCGCTTCCCACATCGCCTTGCAGCAAGCGATTCATTTGTCTGCCGGAAGCAACATCAATCCGAATTTCACGCAAAACACGTTTTTGAGCACCGGTAAGTTCAAATGGCAAATAATCATTGAAAAAGGTATTGAAATAATGACCGATATGTCCGAAAACAAAGCCTTTGAAATGTTGATCGCGCCACTTGGTTTGCTGGAGAATGTTGAGCTGGATATAAAACAGTTCTTCAAATTTAAGTCTTTGTCTTGCTTTTTTGAGCACATCAGCATTTTTTGGGAAATGCACATTTACCAATGATTCTGTCAGATTCATCAACGCAAATTTCTTCAATAAATAAGCCGGAAGTGTATCGGGAATGCCGGTTTTAATGCTTTGAACAAGCGGAAAAATGATTTTCTGAATTGTTTTGGAGTTCAGAAAATTGCTTTTCATTTTCTCCGATGTATTGTAAAATGGCTGCAATCCCATTTGTTCAGGTGGCGGCAGCTGCGAAGCCAACTCAATTTCAGGATGAACAATATTAAATCGTCCGTTGAATGGCGACGGCTTACCGAAAACCACGTATTGTATGCCGGTTTTGTATTTGTCCAGCACCCATTTCACACCTTTGAACCAAACCAGTTCTATCGTTTCATGGCCGTCGGTAAAAATGGCTGTCAACCTTTGATTGTGACCTTCGCCTACTTTTTCGAAACGGATAATCTGCCCTTTTACCTGAACAAACGGCATTTCTTCCGAAATTTCGTGCAGATAATAGAACCGGCTCCTATCGACATATTTGTACGGATAATGCCGCAACAAATCTTCAGCCGTACGAATGCCGAGTTCTTTGTCGAACAAATCCGCCTTTTTCGGTCCTACACCGGGCAGATATTTTATGTCTTGATTTGACAAATCCATTTTTTTTTAACCAGAAATATATTTTCCTAACGGAATTTTCCGCAACACAAAAATAATCCCAAAAGAGCAAACAAGCACTATGAATGTCAGTAATGGTAATGAAAGTAACGGATGTGCAAATTTCCAGTAAATGCCTTTATCGAATAAAAAGCTGATAACCAGTATGTGCACCAGATAAATGCCATAGCTATAATTGCTTATATTGGTTTGAATCAGTGAAATGGGTTTGTTTTTAATTGAAGAATCTTTTATCCACATAAAAATCGCAATCGACTGAATAATCGTATTTATCGACAAATAACTATACATGCTTAAGTCGAGCTTATGTGCTTTTTGACTAAAAAAATAAGTCGAAACTGCCGAGACTAAAACACTTAATATAAAAACTGCTGCTGCCGAAATTCTAATTCTACCAGAATAAACTGGTAATTTGCTCAGGTAAAAACCCAACACCAAAAAACCGGAATATAAAAAGAAACCCAACAATTTACTTCCATAATTACCTGACCAACCGTACATATTGAGCGGAACAGATTTAAACGTAAAAGTAAGTACAACCCACAATAACAAGATATTAGAAATTGCAGACCTGTTTAATTTACGTAACCCTTTCCCCAGAAACGGTACAAAAAGATATATAAACAAAATCATGTAAACGTACCAGAAATGTTTGGAAATGCCCTCTTTCAGAAATAAGCCGGTTGCCCAATTCCAGATTGCCGAAAAATCATGTGGTTGCACTTTGGGTGCAAGCGTCGTCCATCTGTAAGCCCAATAAACTACCATCCAAAACAGAAAAGGAACCAACACACGTGAAAATCTTCTTTTGTAAAAATCGCTCAATTTGTATTCTTTTCCCAGCAAAGTGGCACCGCTCATCATTAAAAATAACGGAACTGAAAACCGCACAGCACTATCTACCATATTCCCAATCCACCAATACGGCATATTTTTGCCGTAAGTCATATTAACTAACGGGGAGGAAATATGAATGATTATTACACCCAGCAAAGCTAAAGCACGAAGGGAATCAAGCCATTGAATATTAGTTGTTTTTGAATCCATAAAATCTTCAAATCTTCAAATCTTCAAATTTGAGTAACGTTTCCGCCATTTCCAAATCAAATTTTGTTGTGATTTTGATATTCTCTCTGTTTCCTTCTACCAAATGAATTTTTATTCCAATAGCTTCCACTACGGAAGCATCATCGGTAAATAATGGGGGAAAATCCTGTTCGTATGCTTTTTTCAGCATTTCACCATCAAAAACCTGTGGGGTTTGAACCAATTTAAAAGTATTTCTGTCGACCGATTGGCTTCCATTACCAGTCAATTGTCGGATACTTTCCACTAAATCAACCACAGGAATGGCGGTTCCATGCATTTCAGCGGCGTCGAAACAACGTGCAATGGTTTCCACACTTACCAATGGTCTAACCCCATCATGAACTGCCACTAAACCTGAGTTTATTACAGCTTCCAGTCCGTTTTTTACCGATTGGAAACGGTTTTGTCCGCCAGCTACAATTTGATGCGAAAGCGTAAAAGCATGTTTTTTGCAAAGTTCTTTCCAGAAGTCAATCTGAACTGCCGGAAGAACAAGAATAAGTCGAATGGCAGCATCGTAGCGTTGAAAAACATCGAGCGTATGCATCAGAATCGGTTTTCCGTGTATTTCAAGAAATTGCTTGGGAATATCGGTGTTCATGCGTTCACCTTTCCCTCCGGCAACAATTAGGACTGTTTTTGATTTGGTCATGATTCGAAAATTTAAAACTAAAGCAAAGATAAGCATTAAGGATTGAATATCGAATAATTAACAATGAATAATTGTCATGAAATTTGATAATTACTAACTTACTAAACATTTATCTAATAAATTCGTAATTTCTGCCAATTAAACGGTAACATTTATATAACTTTGCAGCCTAAAAATTCAACATAATGAGAAGAAAATTTTATCCTATTATTGTAGTTTTATTGCTGATTGGCTGGCAATTACAGGCACAGAAAAATCAGGATTCGAAAAAAAACAATATATTTGAAGTTCTTTCTACCCCTGACTCTGTTACTCACGCCACAGTTAGAATTCATCAGGATAAACGAATTGAAACCTTGTTGGCAAACAAAAAATTTACGAATCAAACAACCACAAATGGTTTTCGTGTGCAGGTTTTTTCGAGTAATGTGCAGCAAACTGCTAAAAACAAAGCTTTTAATATTGAAAAACAGATTCAGGAAGCATTCCCTGATCTGCTTGTATATGTAAATTATACTTCACCTTTCTGGAAAGTGCGGGTAGGTGATTTTAAATCAAAATCTGAAGCACAAGTTTTTAAGAGTCAATTAATTGATTCTTTCCCGATCATGAAAAGTGAGATTTATATTGTCCCTGAACAAATTGTTATTTCTTCCCTAAAATAAATGTATGATGGACTTTAATATAAATCAACCAGTTCAGTTCGATGCTGAAAAAACTGCCAAAATTGCTGAACATTACCATCAGATAATTGAACTTTTAGGTGAAAATGTAAATCGTGAAGGATTGCTTAAAACGCCTGAACGAGTTTCAAAAGCCATGCAATTTTTGATGCAAGGATACGAACAAAATCCAGAGGAAGTTATCAAATCGGCCATGTTTACCGAGAATTATCGTCAAATGGTGATCGTGAAAGATATTGATTTTTATTCTATATGCGAACATCACATGTTACCATTTTTTGGCAAAGCGCACGTGGCATATATTCCTAACAAACAAATCACGGGATTGAGTAAAATTGCCCGCATTGTTGAAGTTTTTGCCCGCCGTATGCAAGTTCAGGAACGCATGACAACGCAAATCAAGGAATGTATTCAGAAAACATTAAACCCAATGGGCGTAATGGTTATTATTGAGGCTCAGCATCTTTGCATGCAAATGCGTGGCGTGCAAAAACAACATTCCATTACTACTACTTCCGACTTTACAGGCGTTTTTGAACAAGCAAAAACTCGGGAAGAATTTATGAATCTAATAAATAGAAAATAGTTTATTGTAGCTGTTTTCTACAGATTTTTCTGAACCAGTTCATCAGCGATGCGAACATATTCGGCGCATGTGAATTGTTTTTCTTTAATGTCGGAACATAAAACTCCACCTGCTTTTTTGTAGAACTCTCCAACCACAGACTTTTTCCCAATCTGACGAAGTAAGTGCTCTGCAGCAAATAAAGCACCGCAAACACCGCCTTCGGCACGTCCGCCACCCCATGCCCGGAATTCTTCAATTTCCTGATCGGTAATATCAAACTCCTTTTGAAATCCTTTCAGAATAGCTTGAGAGCAGTTTAATTTTTCAGGTAAAACATGAAAATATTCTTCTGATTTGATTCTTTTATTTACTTCTTTCATCATTTTTAATTTCAAAATTTTCTTTTTTCCTGATTATATATTCAGGTCTGTTTTTTATTTCGTCAAAAAGATTTCCTATATAAGCACCAACAATGCCGATAGTTAACAACTGAACTCCACCAAAAAATATAATCAAGACGAATAATGAAGTCCAACCTGAATCAGCGTGAGTATATCCAATAATTTTACCGAGTATAGACCAAATTGCTAAACCCAAAGCAATAACGACAGATATAAATCCTAAAGTGGTAGCCACTCTCAGCGGTTTCGTGGAAAAGTAAAGCAAAGAAGTAGTGGCGAGTTTCAGCATTTTTGCAAAAGGATATTTAGTTTCGCCGGCAAAACGCGCTTCACGTTCATAATAAAATGGAACTTGCTTAAATCCAACCCACGAAATTAGTCCACGAATATATTTCCCCTTTTCGTTTAACTTATTAAACTCATCGATTATTGTTCTGTCAATCAATCTGAAATCACCGGTATCGACGGGAAGCCGGACTTCAGAGAAAAAATTAAGCGTTCGGTAAAAAAGTTTGGCTGATATTTTCTTGAAAATTCCTTCTCCTTTGCGGGTTTTTCGGACACAATACACAACTTGGGCATTCGATTTTTCGAGCGTTTCAATCATTTCAGGTATCAACTCAGGTGGATCTTGTAAATCGGCATCGATAATTAAAGCCATGTCCGAAGAACAATTGTTGAGACCAGCAGTTACGGCTTTTTGGTGACCGAAGTTTCGTGAGAATGATATTATTTTCACTGTTTTGTCCGACTTCAAAAAACCCGTTAAAATGGATTCGGTGTTATCGGTACTGCCATCATTAATGAAAATAATCTCAGACTTCAACTGCAAAGTTGATAAAACTAATTGGAGTCTTCTGTACGATTCCACAATAACCTCTTCTTCGTTAAAACATGGGACAATTACGCTCAGTGATTTATTCATTGAATATCAGATTTGAAGGTGTAATATTTATTTAGCCAAAAATTGAAAATCGTGTAAACTGCAATTGATAACAGTTGACAAACAAATGAATCAAGAGTTGTAAAATGAAGCAGCAGATACAGGTTACCCAATTGAATCAGATAACAAATTGCAAATGTAATAATAAATCTAAGAATCGTGTCTGTCACTTTCATATTACTCGCAAAAGTCCATTTCCTATTCCATATAAAACTGTTTATCAGGCCAATAATGTAACCAATAATGTTCGAAACATAGTCGGAAAAATGCAAAATCTGTAGTAAAAACCAGATTGTAAGTGCAGTCAGAAGCGTGTTAGACACGCCAACAACACCAAATTTGACAAACTGGATTAATGATTTTTTATTTTTCATGTTTTGGAAATGTTGAAACAAAAATACGTTCATAAACAATGATTTTTACAAAACCTTCTTCAAAGCGTTTAATTGGCATCCATTTACTTTTGTCGTTTAATTCTTCAGCAAAATTATCTTCAAGGTTAGAAATGTTGGAGTAAATAAAATATTTTCGGTTTGTGTCAGAATTTACTGTTTTTGAGTTTTCTGACAATTCTATAAACTTACGATTTCCATAAAGACAGAATCCGGCTGATAAGTCGTTGTAACTGATGTTCTTCTCATCTATATATTTAAAACACTGATTACGAAGTTTATAATAAGGCAAATGAGCCAGTGTACAATCCCACGATTTTGCAATTTTATCAGGATAAATCCAAAAATTTCCGGTAATTTCAAAGAAAATGATTAAAATAAAAGCATATTTCAAAGTTTGTTTCTTCAAAAAAGTAGCCATCCCCGAGGTTGCTAAAATAGTAAGGATAAAAAACTGAGGCATAAAATACCGGGCTGAAAAAGGCATTTGTGTGATGAAGATGAAGAGTGTGTATAAGCCTGTTAGTAAGACAAATACAGCTAAAAGAAATTTCTTTTCATCAGAAAGTTTTAATTTATTTTTCCACATAAAATAACCGAAAATTATTCCTGCCAGCCAAATGATAATTCGTCCATTTTCAACAGATCTTAGTCCAAATTCAGAAAAATGTTTTGCTATTCTAAAAAAACTATTTGGCAAAGCATAATGTCCTTCTGTTGTAGAATTGACAAAAAACCAACCTCGGGTCAAAAAATAAAAAACAAAATAGACGGAAAGTATAACCAATGTAGGAAGATATGGAATCGTCATTCTGATATAATCTCGAATCTTTATTTTCTCTTTGGATTGTATGTTTTCAAAGTATAACTGGCTTATAAACAGAATTGTACAGGCAAATATTCCCCGCATATTGATGGAACAAAGAAAGAATATACCAATGGCAAGAAGTACATATTTGCGTTCAAGGATGGCTCGCAAAGAAAGAACAAAAGAGGTGAAAAGAATAAAATCGGGCGAAGCTATACTAAATTGAGAAAGTAAAGTTGACTCTAATAACGAAATTGCTAAAATCCAACCGGCAATACCTGGATCAAAAAATCTGTAAATTAATTTCCAACTATTATAAAGCAGAATTCCAAACCAAACAAGTACAAACACATGTGAAACCCAAAGTTTGTAACCAAACGCTTTCCACAAAGCGGCGGTTATAATTCCCATCAGTGGTGGATGATAACCGGTTGCAACAATTTCAGAGCCTGAATTTGGAGCCGGCATTAACAGCGATTTAAAATCCGTGAGATAAAACCAATGCGCTTCTTTGCTGATTTGTTGGATATTATCCCAAAAATAACAATGGTTGACTGAAACCAGCGTGAGAATAATGTAAACTAATGAAATTGGAATGATGAAAAACCAAAAATTCCTGTTTTCAGTTGATGGCAGATTCATGTTTCAGACTTTTAATAAATTCGTCGGTTGTTAGAATTATAATCAGCAAATATACTGCAAAAGCAGGTGACATAGGCAATATCTCGTTAAACCTGGAACACCGGATGTAGGAATAAAAAGAAATAAGAACAATTCCAATTGGTAAATGAATGTTTTTACGCAAAACCAAGAAATACATAACGCCCATTATATCACCTAAATACAAATAACGCTCATGCATACCGGGTAACACAAAAGGAATTATAATTGCACTCAGAAAAGCCAATCGAATCCAATGTTCAAAAGAAAAATTGTATTTTTTGTTGCTTAATATCAGCCCAAAAACAAAAGTAATAATTGCAGTAAACAATATCCCGCCAAATTTTATAGGTTGATACCATTCATTATTAAGCCAAATGTAGATATTCGGAAAATTTAGAGTTAGAAATGGATAACGGTTGGTTTGAGAAATGTAAACATTCAATAGATCAGAAAAAGTTCGTCCATAAAACCAGGTTGGCAGAATGCTAATGATAAAAATGATTGGAACTGCCAGAAAGTAATACCATCTGATTTTGCCCCGAAGCATAAGAACCAAAAAAAGTGGAAGAATAAATGCGGTTTGCATTTTAAATGCAAAAGCTATTCCGAGAAAAAGAATTGACAGTAACTGTCTGTTTTTCAGGGCAAAATAAAAACTTATGATTGTAAAAGCTGCATATATAGAATCGCATTGCGATAAATAACTGCTATTGAGCAAAACCGAAGGCAGGAGTGGAACAACTGCCATGCAAATCAAAATGTCCTTTTTGTTTTGAGTTTTTAAAACAACAATTTTTCCAATAAAAAACGCGGCAATATATTCAAAAATGATTGAAATTAGTTTGATAAAAAATAGAGGATTCAGTCCGGTTTTGGCAATTAGAATCAGAATGTAAATATAAGCCGGAGTATAATCATAAAAATTAAATTTTAAAGATGAAAAATAACCATGCGACTTGATAAATGAAATCCATGGTTCAAGAAAACAAACATAATCTCCGGTTTTCACAGGCAGAAATATTGTTTTCAATATTAAGCCAACTATGATTAATCCAGTCCAGATTAAATTATTTTTTTTTGTATAATAGTCCATCAACTGATTTGTATATAAGCAAATATGAATTTAATTTAAGGCAATCTCTAAAAACTCCTTATTTTCTCAAAGCTGTTTTCTATAGATTTTTCTGAATCAGTTCATCAGCCATACGAACGTATTCTGCGCAGGTGAACTGTTTTTCTTTTATGTCTGAGCACAACAATCCCCCGGCTTTTTGCCGAAACTCTTCAACAACAGAATCTTTTCCGACCTGACGAAGCAATCTTTCTGCAGCAAACAAGGCACCGCAAACACCATCTTTTGCACGTCCATCGCCCCAGGCACGGTATTCTTCAATTTCTGTATCAGAAATATTAAATTCCTTCTGAAAACCTTTCAAAACTGCTTGAGCACAATTTAATTTCTCGGGAAGTATATGAAAATACTCTTCAGATTTTTTACGAGACATCATTCTTTTTTTCGTTTTTATTCAGAGAATTGGAAATGAAACCCAAACAATAGGGTAAAGCCAGAGTGAAATATGAAATGTCGTACAAGCTGTCTGTAAAAACGGTTCCTTGAATTCCCCTGGTATATATTAAACTCAACTGAGACAAAAGGACAAATACAAAAATAAATAAAGAAACAATCCAAAAAAACTGTTGCTCGTTTTTCCACTTGAAAGCTAACCATCCTCCAAATAAAATCAATAATATCAGCAAATAAGGATTGCCAATACTGCTTTGTGACATAAATGGATTACGAGAAAAGAAAATCCAATTTGTTGTATCCCAAAAAATAAATGGCAAAAAAGTAAGCACTGCAATTCCAAAAACCGCCAATGAAAAACCTATTTTTTGTTTCCATGGAAGCTGTATGAATGGTTTGAAAAAGTACAACGCCAAAGGAAGAATGGCAGATAAACGGGTAGATGCAATAAGCCCACAAGCTATAGCAGCTAACCAAAAGTTTGTTGAAAGTGAATAATTCTTCTTTTGAAACCAAAGAATAAATACAAAGACCAACAAAGCATTGCTGAGAGAATCACTTCTAACTGCAACTTCCCACCAATACGCCGGTGAAATGCAAAGCAACAGTAAAAAGAAAAATGATTTTCGGTATGATGGGAAAAAATATTGGATCGTTATTGCTGTAAGTAATAAAAAGAAAATCAAACCAATACCTACATCGCCCAGTAGATAAAATGGTATGTTGAGAATGTGCCAAACAGGAAAAGGTGAAGCAAAATTACTTTCGGATACATGTGTATGTGCTAAATAAGGATATTTCCCCTGAAATAAATTGTCTAAAAAGAAAGAAACTGCCGACCAACGATCTACACGAACTGAATATGGATCAATTTTAATTAACAACCCGATAATAATCAGTATCATTAAAATCAACAGTGACCAAAAGGCAATTTTAAATGTTTTTTCAGAAACTTTGTAAGAATAGAATTTGAAAATATAGACAGCAAAAAATAGAAATGTTGTGAAAAAAGCAAATATGATTGAGGAACTTGCTCCGACACGAGGAAAGTATTTAAATATAAACAATCCATTTATAAACAAATAAATTAATATTTGAATGAAATAGGATTTGTGAAATCGAGTCTTAAATACAATCATGCCATAATCAAATAAATAGAAGCAATGCCAAGTATTAACCCAACAATTTGTTTTGGTTGAATGCTTTCTCCAAACAAAAAAGCCCCACACAAAAATACCAATATCATTATAGCTATTGCCGAAGGAGGTGCAATTTTACTAAGCGGGAAAAGTCTTAAAACATAGAACTGAAGAAAAAATGCTATGCCATACGTGGCTAAACTTATTAAAATAAAAACCAACCACTTTTTCCCATAAATGTCATTCAATGAAGCATTTTTCAATAATATTTGAGCCATCACAGCAGAAATTACGCTTAAAATTGCTAAAAGATATTTCATTGTTTTTCAACGATATTAATTGTTTTATCGATAATATAGATGGGCCGCTTTTTCTGTTCATCAAACAAAAAACCAATATATTCTCCCAAAATTCCCAAAATAACAAACTGAATACTAAACATTATGCCAAGAAAAACAACTATAGTGGTATATCCCGAAACCGGATGTTCGATTATTTTCATTATCAAACTATAAATTGCCAATAAAATACTGAAAAACCCCGAAATTAACCCTAAATAAATACCTATTTTTAAGGGCAATTTGGATAAAGTCGCAACTGCGGAAATCGATAAAGATAAAAGTTTATGAAATGTATATTTACTTTTTCCTGCTTTCCGTTCATCAACGATATAAGTTAATGTAGTTTTATTGAAACCTATTATTTGAATAAAACCTCTCAAAAACCGTACACGTTCGCGATAGTTTTCTTGTAAAATATGGCCAATTCGATCTGATATTAAAAAAAAGTCAGAAGCATTTGATTCAAAAGAATAAGGAGAAATAAGATTTAAAATTTTGTAAAACAGGTTAGATGCTTTATTTTTGTTTACTGATTTTCTTGCCATATTGATAATGTCAACATCACCAATGATAAAACGTTCATACATTTTAGGTATTATAGTCGGAGGATGCTGTAAATCACTATCCATGCAAATTATAGCTTGTCCGGTTGCATAATCAATACCTGCAATCATGGCTGCTTCATGCCCAAAATTTCTTGAAAACTGAATTGATTTTATGTTGGAATTTTGAAATGATAATTCATCAATAATTATTTGAGAATCATCAGTACTTCCATCGTTGACAAATATCAGTTCATAATCAAAATTGCAATTAATAAGAACTTCCATCAATTTATCGTAGAATAAATTCAAGACTTCCTTTTCGTTATAGACTGAAACTACAATGGATAATTTCATAATTAAACTAATTAATAACCAGGATTTTAGTAATTGTACTTTGAGTTCCATCTGCACTTGCACAAATTGCCAGATAAATCCCGGTACTAACGCGTCGTCCATGTGCATCTTTGCCGTCCCAGGTGGCTAAGCTGCCATTCGAAACGGTTTCTGAAACTAAGTTACCATTAATATCTGTAATTTTCACCTGGGTATTTGCTAAAAGCCCGGTAATAGTGATAACGCCGTTATATCCTTGACGTACCGGATTTGGATAAGCATACACATTGTTAAATGAACTTCCTGCTTCACTCGCATCACTTTGATAAGAAACAAGTCCTTGATCGGTTCCAAAAAAAACTTCTCCAGTCTGAGGATTTATTGCAATTGACAATATATTATTAGATAGTAATGGACTATTAGAAACAGTAAATTGTTGAATCGTTTGCTGCCCGTTTTCAGACATTAAATAAACCCCTGATGATTTTGTTCCAATCCATTTCCGGTTGGCGCCATCAATAGCTATTGCCTGGATATTTTCATTTACAAGTAAATAATCAGCTAAATTTGTACTGTCATAGCGTGGTATCTTAACACGCGAACAGGTATAATCTGCATCATATACTTTTGATAAATTATTAAAAAGAAATGGTCCCATATCAGTTCCAACCCAAACAACTCCATTTTTATCCTGAGCAATTGTAGAAACCGTATTGGGATAAATATTAATTAATTGTGTTTGACCATTGTTGTCAATTTCAGGATAAGTAAACGGGAATATAAAAACTGATTTATCGTCTGTTTGGTCTTTTATTGTTCCATTGTCATCAAATATAAAAATTCCGGGAGTAGAACGAACTGAGGGAATCCATTTTTGATTCGAATTTTGATTCGAAATCATGATCCTTCCTAAGGTTGGGAATAAAGGTTGGTTCATGTTTGGAAATGGATACATAAGTTTTGTCCAAGTGCCATCTGCCAAAAGTATTTTAATTCCAATAGCCTTTCCTTCTCTTATATTAATAAATAAAAGATTGCCGTTCTGGTCGTAAATTGCTCCATCTAATCGCATAAAATTATACGGATCATTAGAATCAACAGTTTCAATAGTGCTGCCACTTAAATAATTATGCCAAAAAAAGAATTCATTATTTTTGAATTCATATAATCCTGTTCCGTATGATGTGACAAAAAAGTGTTTATCATCATTAGGATCTACAGCAACATTCATGAAATCCAAAACTGGATGACCCGTTTGACTTTTAATTGATTGTGCCAGGATATTGGTCCAAACTCCATTTTCAAACATCATTACTACGCCTTCTCTCAGGTATTGAGCAGCGCCACGCCCTCCAGGAACTACAAATAATTTTTGTCCGGCAAATGTCATATCCCATGGCATATTCACTGTGGGTCCTGCCGGTTTGAAGTAAGTTATTATTGGTGTTTCAGTACCGGTTTGTTTGTAAGAGATTACACCCAAAGCATTGCCGGCAAAATAATAAGTATTATTTTGAGAATCATATTCAGCATCGGTTATTGTACCTATATCACTTACGGTTTTACTATTAAATTGATTATCGATTAGACAAACTGCATTGTTAGCAAAAACATGCATACTGCCATTGGAAACATTGAAGGTTGTTGCAGTAATATCCGACAAAAATGGTGTCCACAAATTATCGCTACCTTGTTTGTAAAGCTTTCCACCACGCAGCAAAATGAGTTGTCCGGCAAAAGAAGCTATTTTTTGGAAGTCTCCACTGCCTGGTAATCCGGTTGTAACAGACCAGAATTCAAAATTTACCAAATGAGTTTCAGATACTGATGCCTGAAAAATAGTAGATGTTGTTAAAGCGTAAATATTGCCATTATTAACTGTAGTATTCAGCACTTTAACTTCAGAAGCATTCGGACCGATATAATACGTATCAGCAACTTCTTTTTTTTGCATATTCAACACGACTATACCAAAATTACAAGATAAATAGGCTTTGTTTTGATAAAACTGGATATCATTTACATCCTTGCTTGAACTCATTTGTTTATTATACAAATCAGGAATATTGATAACACCTCCGGTGCTCATTATGTCAATATTCCCATTTGAGTAAATTAATAGAAGCTCTTGATTTGCAGAATCATATTCAATACGCGAGATATTGGAGCCGTTCAGTCCACTTATTTTACTGTAAAACTCCATGCCTCCGTCTTGCTTGTCGATCGAAAATAGAGCACCTTCACTTACTGCGTAAATTTTATTAGCTGATTGAGCAATTTGAGATACGTTATTATAGGCAAAATGCGTGCGCCATTTGCCCATTGCTACTTGTGCTATTGAAGTCAATGAGAAAAAGCTCGTTAAAACAGCTATGAAAAATATTCGTTTATTCATATAATTTGATAATATGCTAAAAATACGTATAAAATTTTTTGTTCAAATTAATAAAACTCAATTACACTTAATTTATTTCATTTGAAGAAAATCATGTATTACTAAAGTTTTGTTTAAAATGCTAATAAACAGGTTTTTGAATGATTAAAATTTAAAATTAATGTTGCAAATAAGCAACCAGTTTTTTTACAGCTAAAGCTCTGTGGCTGATTTGATTTTTTTCCTCAGCACTAAGTTGGGCAAAACTTACCACATAACCGTCAGGTACAAAAATCGGGTCATAACCAAATCCACTTTTTCCGCGAGGTTGGATTGTTATCGCCCCATCAATTCTTCCTTCAAAGAATTTTGTTTCTTCCCCTTGAATTAAGGTAATAACCGTTCGAAAACAGGCTTTTCTGTTTTGAGAGTTACCCAACAGCTTCAGAACCTTACACATGTTATTGTATGAATTGTGATTGTCACCGGCATAGCGTGCCGAAAAAATACCCGGTTCTCCATCCAATGCTTCAACTTCCAATCCGGTGTCATCAGCAAAACAATCGATTCCAAATTTTGTGTGAATATAGTTCGCTTTCAAAAAAGCATTTTTTTCAAGTGTTTCACCCGTTTCGGGAATATCATCTTCACAATCTAAATCTGCTAAACTGATGATAGAAAACCCGGGTTCAAGTATAGCTTTGACTTCCGCCAGTTTATGTGCGTTATTGGTAGCAAAAACCAATTTTTTCATGAAAGAAAATATTTTAAGCATCAATTATCTGCAAAGATAATTATTTTCGTCAATAAAAAAGTAAGGATTATTTTTGAAGTAAATCAGGTGGATAACAAAAACACTTTGTCCATCTCATTCACCGGATTTTTATGATTCGAACAGAAGAAATTACAAATCATATTTTTTTTGAACTATTGTTCAACTTATTTTGTTTAATTTTCTATATGTTATATATCACTAGAGTTTTAATAAACAAATAATGAAAAATCATGAAAAAAATTATTTTATTGCTCATTTTTACAGTGAGCTTAGTAAGTGCTTTAAATGCACAGGTTGATAACAAAGCAATCGGAATCCGGTTTGGTGGTTTTACTGGTTATGGAGCAGAACTTTCCTATCAACAACCTCTTGGAAATGTCAATCGTTTGGAGTTGGATCTTGGTTGGAATTATTATGGTTTTGGTCTGAGTGGAGTTTATCAATGGGTTTGGAACATATCTGAATCATCTCCGGGTTTTAAATGGTATGCGGGAGTCGGAGCCGGTTTGGGCTCTTATCATTACTCTTCTCCTTTAATAAATTCTTTAGGAATTGGAATTCTGGGACAAATTGGTATTGAATATAATTTCAATATCCCCTTGCAACTTTCTTTAGATTATCGGCCTGGAATTTATATAATTCCGGCATTTTGGGGATCTTATGATGGAATTTGTTTAAGTGCCCGTTATCGGTTCTAAAAACTTAAATACATATATTTTCACAATGAAGCAGTCTCAAATTTATGTTGAGACTGCTTCTTATTTTATATTAATTTGTTGAAAATCAGAATATTTTCCAACCCAATGAAATTACAAAAGTACTGGAAGGTAAATTGAAGTCGGATAATTTGGCATCGTACATATTGCCGATTAAATTATAACGAACATCTAAAGTCAACATTAGTAAATCAACACCAACTCCCATATCAAGACCTAACTGAGCTTTTTTAGCATCAGAAAGTAAAGAATTTGCATCGAAATTTCCTCCGGTCAGCTTGGTATATCCAAGAGTAGAACCTGCATCGAAACGAAGTTTTGGACCCGCAAAAGCACGAACATTCAATATCTTCAAATCCAATATTTTGTATCCTAGTAATAATGGAACGTCAACAGTGCTGATATTGACAAGTTTATCGACTGAAACATTTTTATTAACGGCATCATTTAGTGTCAAAATATAATCTTTTTTCTGGATTGAATAAAGTAATTCAGGTTGAAAATATACTTTATTAAAGCCAATGCGTGCAAAAACACCTGCCTGAAAATTGTTCCACACTTCAGCTTTTACATTGTCTAAATTATATGCCCCGGTTACTACCGAATTAACATTACTAAACGAAAGCGAAGAATTGTATCCCGCTTTGATCCCAAAATTAAATTGTGCATAAGTAAAAGAAACACTCAGCAGAAGTACTGCTGCAATAATGAATTTTTTCATACAAATATTTTTTTAAAATTATGAATTCAAATGAGATGACTTTATATGAAAACGTAGAAAGATTACATTTAGTTTAAAACATTAGATTAAAATATAACCCACATAGGGTTGTGAATTTTTATTTTAGAGCTATTGAATATAAAATCTTCTTTTTCGGGGATTTGTAAAACATATTCTTTTCCTGTTGGATTGGTTAATTTTCGATCGCGAAGCCAGCTATTAAAGTCTTTCAATTGAGCATAACTGATTCCATATTGTGCTGCCCAAACTGTCCAATCGGCTACAGGTTCCTTAATAATTATGTTTTTTGTACGAATTGTTTGATAAAACTGATCATGTTCAATAGTATAACCAAATGCTTTCGGGTTTTCAAGAAATTGTTTCATGGCTAAAATCCGGAAAATGTAACGACTGGTTTCCGAATTCAATAACATATCAAATGCATCGTTAACCTGCTGATTTTCTTTTTCGTCCGAGATTCTTCCCATACCGGCATTGTACGAAGCAGCTACCATTGACCAGTTTTTAAATTTTGCATAGGCGCTTTTGAAATACCGGCAAGCTGCTTCGGTCGATTTTTCAATATTATACCGCTCATCTACTTCATCATTCACTTCCAATCCAAATTGTTGAGCCGTTTTTGGCATTAATTGCCAAAGTCCGGCTGCCTGAACAGGTGAAACAATTCGCACATCCAAATTACTTTCAATGACTGCCAGATACTTAAAGTCATCCGGAATTCCATTTTCATTTAAAATCGGTTCAATGATAGGAAAATAACGGTTTGCCCGCTTAATAATTAAAAAACTCAGCGAATGATTATAGGCAATGATGATTTGTTCACGGTCAAATCGTTCGTGCATATCGTAGCGTTCCAGTGAAATTGTTTGCCCTGCAAACTCAGTTTTTGAAGGAATAGGGAATGAATAAATTGGTTCTACGCCTAAAACCGACTGAATGAAACATCCACACAAAAATAATATGAATCCGGACTTGTTCCGCATAATTAATCTGAATTATTAGTATTGAAATATAGCATTTTATTGATCACAAAGATAAGTATAATGACGAATTATTGTACTAAAATCTAAAAAAATCAAACTTAATAGATTGTTTTTTAATAGTTGAGGTCAACTTTTTCTATCTTTGCACTTGTTATTATCAGATTTTCGTTTTTTCACAGGATTATACCAAACTTGAAATTAAATACCATGAAACGAGCCATTTTCCCAGGAACTTTTGATCCGTTTACTATCGGTCATTACAGTATTGTTCAGCGTGGTTTGACATTTTTTGATGAAATTGTCATTGGAATTGGACTAAATCAATCGAAAAAAACACTTTTCACGATAGATAAGAGGTTGGAAATGATTCAACAGGCATTCAAGGATGAACCACGTGTAAAAGTAGCTTCTTACAATAGTCTGACAGTTGATTTTGCTCTTTCGGTTCAGGCTGACTTTGTATTGAGAGGGCTGCGTTCGGTCGGTGATTTTGAATACGAACGCACGGTTGCCGATGCTAATCGTAAACTGACCGGAATAGAAACGGTTATCCTTCTGACGGAATCTGAATATTCGTACATTTCGTCCACTGTAGCACGTGATTTAATTTCGTACGGAAAAGATATTTCTGCTTTTTTGCCACCAAATGTGAAACTTTAAAACCCCTAAATCCCCTAAAGGGGACTTTTAAATACTTGAATTATGAAGAAAACTTTTTATTTGTCGATTTTTTTTATTTGTATTACTTCAATTGTTTTTTGTACTCCAACCCCCCAACAGCACAGTTTTCGTATCAGCAAAAACCTGACTATTTTCAATTCCGTCTTTCGGGAACTGGATATATTCTATGTAGACACCTTGAATTACGATAAAATGGTGAAAACCAGCATTGATAATATGCTCGAGAAACTCGATCCTTATACTGTTTATTTGCCTGAGGAAGAAACAGAAGATCTGACTTTTATGACGACAGGTGAATATGCCGGAATTGGAGCCATGATTATGAAAAGTGGCAAGGAAGTCATTGTTTCAGAGCCCTACGAAGGTATGCCGGCACAACGAAACGGTATTCGTGCCGGTGATGTAATTCTGGAAGTTGATGACATAAAAATTGAAAACAAGTCAGTTAATGAAGTGAGTTCTCTGCTGAAAGGAACTCCCAATACGATCATAAAACTGAAATTGAAAAGACCCGGAGAGAAAAAAATCATTGAAAAAACATTTCAGCGTGAGAAAATACAGGTAAATCCTGTAAAATATTCAGCTATTGTATCCGACAAAGTGGGTTATGTCATGTTAAGCGAATTTACCGATCGTGCCGCAATCGAATTGAAAAGTGATGTCAACGAAATGGTTAAGAACAATCATATTGAATCATTGGTATTGGATATCCGAAATAACGGTGGCGGATTGATTGATGAAGCGGTAAAGATTGTTGGATATTTTGTACCAAAAGGTACTGACGTGGTGACTACAAAAGGGAAAAATAAAGAAGCCGACAGAACGTATAAAACTCCTTCTGAACCGATTTTTCCTCAAATGAAACTGGTAATTTTAGCGAATCGTTCTTCTGCTTCAGCTTCCGAAATTGTAGCAGGTTCTATTCAAGACCTCGACCGCGGTGTGATTGTGGGAGAAAAGACTTTTGGTAAAGGGCTGGTACAAAATATCCGTCCTATCATTTTTGGTGGAAACCTGAAAGTAACCACTGCCAAATATTATATCCCCAGCGGTCGATGCATACAGGCAATAGATTACAGTCACAGGAATGATGACGGCAGTGTCGGTCATATCCCCGACAGCTTAACCTCTGAATTTAAAACCCGTAACGGACGTAAAGTGCGCGATGGTGGAGGAATAATACCGGATACGCTAACCAAAGATGACCGGAAATTGAATATTGCGTATTATATCTTTGCACAAAATCTGTATTTCGATTTTGCCACTCAGTATGTACTAAAGCATTCGGTTATAGCTTCTCCGGTTGATTTTAAACTTTCGGACGAAGATTTTAAATCGTTTACGGATTATTTGGTGGAAAAGAAATTTACATATACTACTCAAACAGAGCGATATTATAAAGAATTATCGGATATGGCTCAGTATGAAGGATTGGATAAGCGAGCCAAAGATGAATTCGCAGCATTAAAAGCTAAGTTAGTACCTGATATGACCAAAAGCATTGAGGAAAACAAAGCTGAAATTTCCGAATTGTTGAGTATGGAAATTATCAAGCGATATTATTACCAAAAAGGTGAAATTCAGTATTCACTTCGTACCGATAAAGATTTAAAAGTGGCCATTGACTTATTAAAAACCGAAGGAAGATATTCGAAAATGTTATCGAAGTAATAAGAGCCAAGAATCCCAAAGTATCGGACACTGACGAAGTGGTGGCAATTGCCAAAACTCAAATTGGTGAACTGCTTGTGGCAAAACAAGCACGGGGAACTGAGGCAGTTGGAACTATCACGATTGCATATCCGAACATTCAGGCAGTTGATGTGAAATGTTGCTATCTGTTTGTACGCAATGCCGATGGGAGCAAAGCATCGAAGTCGGTGTATGTGCCCCTAATCCCCTAAAGGGAACTTTTAAGAAAGAGATTCCCTGCAGATTGAGAGCTTTTGCAGGGAATTTTTTGTTTTCAAGAAATTTGAATAACAAAAGTTTGCTATTCAAAAGAAATTCTTAAATTTGTAAAAAATAAAGCATTTAATAGATTTCGTTAACTATTTCAATAAATTTTTCTATTTTTGCGACAGAATGAAACGACTCCGATTGGTATATAAATATATTCTTCATTTCTTTTCTGCCCGGAATACGCGCGGATTTGGCGTTCATTCTCCGTATCTGTTTCAATTTACCCGTTTTGTGATTTATGATAAAAGTGTTTATTATATTTTCCCCGAAATTGAAAATATTCGAACGGCATTAAAAAAAGATAACAGTATATTGGATATCAAGGATTTTGGTACGGGGAAAGATAGAAGCAGAAGAGTCTCTGATATTGCTGTCCATTCCATAAAATCGGCTAAGTACGGGCAATTGCTTTATAAAATTGCTCATTTTTGTAAATCAAAAAACATCCTGGAACTGGGTACTTCCTTGGGTCTGACTACGGCTTATTTAGCTTCTTCTTCCTCCAAAATTCGGTGTGTGAGTTTAGAAGGAAGTGACGAAATTTCAGCGATAGCCAACAGGAACTTTAAGAAGTTGCATCTTAAAAATATACATGTCGAAGTAGGAAATATAGACTTAACGCTTCCGAAAGTATTGCATGATTTTGATATATTGGATTTGATTTTTATCGATGCGAATCACAAATTACCGGCAATTTATGACTATTTTGAACAATGTTTGATAAAAGTTCATGCTAATTCCATACTTATTGTTGATGATATCCATTGGTCGGCTGATATGGAAAAAGCATGGAACAGCATAAAAAATCACCCAAAAGTTACGTCAACCATCGATTTATTTCAATTGGGTATTGTTTTCTTTCGGGCTGATTTAAACAAAAGACACTATAAAATGCGTTATTAAAAAAATGTGCCAATTACCAATTATCAATTACCAATTATCAATTATCAATTTCCAATTAACCAATTAACCAATTAACCAATTAACCAATTAACCAATTAACCAATATGAAATTATACACAAAAATAGGAGATAAAGGCGAAACCGGATTAATAGGTGGGACTCGTGTGCCGAAAAATGATGTTCGAATAGAAGCTTATGGAACGGTTGATGAACTAAATTCGTTCATCGGTCTGCTTACAACGTATCAGATTCCCGATACAGATTTCAGGTTTTTACGACTTATTCAGAATAATTTATTCAGAGTGGGATCACATTTGGCAACCGATACAGCCAAAGTTGAGTTAAAACAAGCCTCGATTTTAAAACCGGAGAGTATTGAGCAAATAGAAAAAGAAATTGACCGGTTAGATGCTTTATTGCCCGAATTGAACTCGTTTATATTGCCCGGGGGCTCACAAACAGGTGCATTGAGCCATATTTGCAGAACAATTTCACGAAGGGCAGAACGTCGGATTTTTGATATGAATGAAGTTTATTCAATTGATAATCAAATTCTTGTCTATTTTAATCGCTTATCGGACTATTTTTTCGCTTTATCACGCTATTTGACACTCGAAACAGGTGGAAAAGAAATTTATTGGAAAACATAAGAAAGATAGAAAATAATTCCTATTTTTGCAGAAAAATAGAAATATAACACATTTAACTTACTAACTTTAAAAAAATTAAGCTGATTATGTATTGGACGTTGGAATTAGCTTCTAAAATAGAGGATGCACCCTGGCCGGCAACAAAGGATGAATTAATTGATTATGCAATGCGTTCAGGATCACCTTTGGAAGTAGTCGAGAATTTACAGGAAATTGAGGATGAAGGTGAAATTTATGAAAGCATAGAGGATATTTGGCCGGATTACCCGAGTAAAGAAGACTTTTTTTTCAACGAAGAAGAATACTAATGATTGTGTGAAAGCAACTTCTTTCATTTAAAATGAATTGTTTTAATTAATCCGGGCCATTTCTTTTGAAATAAAAAGGCGAATTGAAACAATTTTTTGAGTGATTTTCAGTTTGATTTAAAACGCAACCCATTAAAATTCGAAATCAGGTATAGGTTGTGAAAATATTACTTTAGGTTCCTATGAAAAAAGTAGTTTTAAGTGGATTGTTATTACTGGTTAGCATAGGTACAGTCGTTTCACAATTTGATGCACAATTAAGTCAATACATGTTTCATACTTCGGCGTTCAATCCTGCGGCGGTAGGCGATGGCAATATGATTCAAATAACCGGACAACACAGAATACAATGGTTAGGGATGCCTAACGGTGGTCAAACCACTGAATTTAGTGTTAATTCACCCTTGAAGTTTGGCAATATCAATCAGGGAATCGGGTTAAAGTTTTTAAATGATAAAGTGGGGCAATTCACCAATCAGGCGGCTCATTTACAATATGCCGTTAAAAAACAAATTGGTACGGGTGTTTTGAGTATGGGGGTTGATCTTGGATTTGTCAGTTTGGGATTTCATGGTGATAGTGTTCGCACTATCCCAATAGGAGATTATCATGATATGACATCCGACCCGGAAATTCCGAAAAGCAGTGTTGTAGGAATGAGTTTTGATATGAGCGTAGGTGCTTTTTATTCTACACCTGCCTTTTATGCAGGGATTTCCTATTTACATTTGAATAATCCGACGGTAAACTGGGGCGACAAGTCAGAATTCAGACAAACCGGGTCATTATTTGTAACAGGAGGTTATAATTGGGTCGTGCCGGATTCAAAGTACGTATTTAAACCAAGTACACTGATAAAAACCGATTTCAGTTCATTTCAATTCGATTTAACCGCCCGAATGGAATATGACAACAAGTTTTGGGGGGGATTATCGTATCGGTTGCAGGATGCTGTCGTGTTTCTTGCCGGAATAAATATTTCAGGAGGATTGTCAATCGGATATTCATACGATTTGCCTACTTCACAAATTATTACAGTAAGTTCGGGTTCGCATGAAATATTGGTTATGTATAGTTTCGAATATGTTTTTGGAAAACGAAATAGTAAATATAAGAGTATTAGAATATTATAAGAATCAAACGTTTTGTTTGATAAAATTATAAATTGCCACAGTTTTTATTTCAAATAATAAAAATCACCAGAATGAAAAAAAATCTGATAATTATTGTACTGAGTTTCCTTATGGTTGCTTGTAACAAGCCTGCAGGAGAGTTAACAGGCGTTGGTAAAAATAAAAAATTTTTTGAAGCACAACCCTATGGAATGGTTTTCGTAAAAAGAGGTTCTTTTATGATGGGAGCGAATGACCAATCAGCAATCGGTGCTTATACTGATAAGTCGATTAATGTAACGGTTGATGCTTTTTGGATGGACGAAACAGAAATTACAAATGATAAATACAAGCAATTTGTAAATTATGTACGTGATTCTATCGCTTTGCGAATGTTGGTAATGGCAGGAAAAGACGAGTATCGTTTAAAGTTTAAAAATCAAACCGATGATGCAACTCCTGAAACGGCACGCCTTGACTGGAAAACAAAAACTCCCTGGAATTCAAAAGATGAAGATGTTAGAAATATATTAGAATCACTTTATTATAAAGACAACAATGCTTTAGGATTTAAAAAACAAGTAGATCCGGGGAAACTTCAGTATAAATATGAATGGATTAACTATGATCAGGCCGCATTGCCACAAAATAGATACAATGTTAATACCGGTGCATATTTCAAAAATGCTGAAGCACGAATTGATACTTCTTATGTAGAAAACGGAGTAATAATAAATAAAACAATCAAAAGGAAGTTATTATCAAGAAAAGATTTAATCTCAACACGTATCGTAAATGTTTATCCTGACACGATTATGTGGTTGCGCGACTTCCAGTATTCTTATAACGATCCGAAAATGAGAATGTATTTCTCAGCTCCGGGATATTCAAAATACCCTGTAGTTGGTGTTACATGGGAACAAGCACAGGCATTTTGTCAATGGAGAACGCAATTTTTCAATAGTTCAAATGCAATTGGAGGACAAGATTATCGATTGCCAACAGAAGCAGAATGGGAATATGCTGCAAGAGGTGGACGCAAATTAGCCTTATATCCCTGGGGTGGAAATTACGTAAGGGATAATAAAGGATGCTACCTGGCAAACTTTAAACCAATGCGTGGAAGTTATTCCGACGATAATGGTACTACAACCATGGAAGTTTCCAAGTTTCCCCCCAATGATTTTGGGTTGTTTGATATGGCCGGAAATGTGGCTGAATGGACTTCTTCAGCCTATAATGAATCAAGTAGTACTTTAGTTTCCGATATGAATCCTAGTTTTCAGTATAATGCCAAAAATGACGACCCCGATGTGTTGAAACGAAAAGTTGTGAAAGGTGGATCATGGAAAGATATTGCCTATTATTTACAATGTGGAGTAAAAACGTATGAATATCAAGATGAGAGTCGACCCTATATAGGATTCCGTTGTGTTCGATCATATAATGGTGAATAATTATAAAACAACAAGATATATTAAATAAAAAAATGGCAACAATAAAGTCGAAGTTTAATAGTTGGTGGAACTCACCTCAAGGTAAAAAATTCGCCGGATCGGCTTATAGTTTAGGTGCTTCAATGGTCATAATTGGTGCAATGTTTAAAATACAGCACTGGACAGGTGGTGGTCTAATGTTAGGAATCGGAATGTCGTGTGAAGCAATTTTATTTGCTTTTGGTATTTTTGATAAACCATTTAAAGAATACCAATGGGATAAAGTGTATGATTTTGATGGTAATTCCAAAGAAAATGGGTTAATGACAGGCAATCAACAAAATAGCGGCACTGTTTCAAGATCTGTTGGATTGAATTATACCGAAACAATAAATGACGATGACGTTAAAAAATTATCCGAAGGGATTAAAAATCTAACAACTACGGCGAAGCAATTTACTGAACTTTCAGATGTAGTAGGCGCAACCAGCAGCTTTGTTAAAAATATTGATAATGCTTCACAAATTACCGGTAATTTTGCAAAGACTCAGGAAGTTTTAAATGGAGCTACAAGTCATTTAGCAAATTCTTATCAGGGAATAACAGACGGTATGGTTACTGTTGAAAAAAACACGAAAGTTTATGCCACGAAAGTTGAAGATATTAATAAAAATCTTGCTTCGATAAATTCAATTTATGAAATACAGTTGAAAAATATTCAGTCACAATCTGAAGGTTTAACCCAACAAAATGAAAAACTCAGAACTGTAAATAGTGAATTAAATATTATTGTAGGTGATGTACAGAAAATGAAATCAGCTACAACAATTGCGGCAAATGAAGCCGAAAATTTTAAAGCAGGTACGACTAAGTTGGCACAACAAGTGGCTGATTTAAATCAGGTTTATGGCAATATGTTAAACGCTTTAGGCTGAACAAAAAGGAATTTTATTGATAACCAAATTAAAAAAGAATTCCAATGAGTGGAGCCAGAAATTGTCCTGAAACGCCCAGACAAAGAATGATAGGTATGATGTATTTAGTGTTAACCGCAATGTTGGCACTTAATGTATCAAGCGAAATTTTGAATGGGTTTACCATGGTGGATAATAGTTTGCATAAATCAATAGAATCTGCTGAAATGAGAAATAAAGATATGTATGCAGATTTTCAGTATCTAAATAAAATAAATCCGAACAAAATTCATGAATGGTTAGAAAAAGCTAAATTGGTTAAGGTAAAATCCGATAATCTTTATAATTATATTGAGGATTTTAAGATACAAATTATTCGTTTGACTGATCACAAAAAAACAAATGACAGTGCTTACGTAAAACAAATTCTTGGTAAAGATAATTTAGATAATGCAGGATTATACGGTATTACATACGGAAATGGAAAGATATTGAAAAAGAAGATAGAGGAATATCGTGATTTCTTAATAGCATTATCTGTAAATAATCCTTCCAAACAAAATATGTATAAATCTATTTTCTCTGTTACTAACAGCAAAGATGGAAGGAATTGGGAAGAAGCAATGTTTGAAATGATGCCGGTTTCAGCAGTTATTACTATTTTAACTAAGTATCAAAGTGATGTCAGGACATCTGAAGCAGAAATTGTACAATATTTGAAATCTCAAACCGATGCAATGGATTTCAGGGTAAATAAAATTTCAGCATTGGTAGTACCAAATACCAGGTACGTAATTCGTGGAGGGAAATATACTTCTCAAATTGTTCTTTCAGCTATTGATTCAACAAAAGTTCCAGAATATTATATTGGTTCAACTCCAATCAGAAAAGGTTTTTATGAAGTAAATTGCTCTAAATCAGGGGCATTTAATTATTCCGGATATATAAAACTTCCCGGAAATGATGGATCCATTAAGATGTATCCATTTAAAAGCGATTATATTGTTGGTGATCCTTCGGCAACTCTTTCGAATGAAGCTTTGAATGTTGTCTATCGCGGTATTGATAATAAATTCAGTATTTCAGTTCCGGGAGTAGCAGCAGAAAATGTATCTGTTAGGTTGACAGGCGGTACAATACAAAAAGTGAATGGAAAATATATTATCCGGCCGACTCAGGATGGTGAGATCAATATATCCGTTTATGCTAAAATTGATGGAAAAGATTTGCCAATGGGCGGTGGTTCTTATCGTGTAAAATACATTCCAGACCCAAAATCTTATCTACAATATGCTGACGCAGGGGGAGTGACCCGGTTAATGCAGGATGGAGTTTTGTCGAAAAGAACACTCAAATCGGATGGTGTTTCAATTATTGCCAGCTATGGACAAGATGAATTAATAAAAGCAAACTTTAATGTAACATCATTTACAATGGTGACAATATTTGGGTCGATTAATACAGCAGGGTCACGCTTAAATTCCAGAATGTTATCTGATATTGACAAGTTAGAAGGTGGAGATTTACTCACACTGAAAAATATAAAAGCTGTTGGTCCTGATGGTAAAATACGAAGTTTAGGCCTAGTTCAAGTACAAATTTAGAAACATTAATTGGTAAACAAATAAAGAGTTTTTAACATGAAAAAATATTGGATTGTTTCTATAGTCATTGTCATGACTATTGTTCCAAATTTGCTTTCTGCGCAGGAAAAAGAAATTCCATTTTTCGATAAAAAGGGAAATGTAAGGATACAAACAACAGAAATGGATGCTCTTGCCGACACGATAGCAGTTGTAAATCACAGAGCCGATGATATTGTTTGGTCGAAAATTGTTTATAGAATTATCGACATGCGTGATAAGCAAAATTATCAGCTTTATTTTCCAATGCGTCCAAATGATCAGTATAAAGGCCTGTTTAGGTTGATGTTAGATGCGATTTGTAAAGGTGTTCCGGTATACAAGCGAAATCCACGTGAAATTGTACCTTCATTTAATGACAGTGCTCGTTTGGGAGGCGATGATTTATCAAAGGCTTTTGCTTATGATAATAATATGGATAATAATCTGATTCAGATTGATCCTGTTACAAATCAGGCAAAAGTTGTTAATGATCAATACTTTAATTATGTTCGAAATCAATTTAAATTTTTGATTCAGGAAATAGTATTTTTTGATAAGCATGCAACGAGGATGTATTCAAAAGTCATGGCTATAGCTCCCTTGTATGCTTTGCATCCTGATAATACACAATCTCAACAATCAATTAAATTTTTTCAACAGTCCGTTCTTTGTTGGTTCGCGTTTGATGAACTTCGTCCGTATTTAGCTAAACAATATGTTATTCCAAATGGTAATGAAACACAGCGTTTGACTTATGACGAGTATTTTGCGCAAAAATTATATTCAAGTTATTTGTTGGGTGACAGTAATATGTTCAATAGGATGTTATTAGAATCAGAAGTGAATCCGGATAAAATTCGAAAAGAACAAAATCGCATTGAAACAGACCTTTTGAATTTTGAAGAAGACCTTTGGGAATATTAATTCTGTAAATGTAAAACTAATATTAAAAAAGACGGCTTTAGTCGTCTTTTTTTGTCTTTATGCTGAAAAAGCATTTTAAATCAGTAATTTTGCATCAAATTCAATGTATTTATTTTTTTGAATATGGAAATGTCATAATGAGAAAGATATTAATTGCAGATAATCAGGATATTTCAAATGCAGGGTGGCATTATATCCTTCATAATCAGATTGATGTTTCTGAAATACGGGATGTTTCCAATAAGAAAGAACTACTGAGTTTATTGACTGAGTGTCCTGATTCAATTGTTATTCTCGATTATACTTTGTTCGATTTTGAAAGTGTAAATGACTTACTTATTTTCCAGGTTAGATTTGAAAACATCGATTGGATTTTGTTTTCAGATGAATTAAGTGACGACTTTTTACGTACGTTATTATTTAATACACACTCCTTTAGTGTGTTGATGAAAGATAGTTCGAAAGATGAAATTGTAAGTGCATTGAAAGAAGCAATAAAAGGAAATCGGTATATTTGTAATCATGTAATTAATATTTTGCTCGATAACACTAAAAATTTGCATCACCAACCATCAAAGCAATTACTTACGCCTACTGAACAAGAAATATTAAAAGAAATGGCTCTTGGTAAAACAACGAAAGAAATTGCAGCCCAACGATTTGTAAGTGTTCATACAATAATGACTCACCGTAAGAATATATTCCGAAAAATAGAAGTAAACAATGTACATGAAGCCACCAAATATGCCATGCGTGCAGGTATTGTAGATTTGGCCGAATACTATATTTAAATTACAATTTAAGAATGAATATAGCAACCTTATTATCAGGTGGTGTAGATAGCTCTGTGGTAGTACATTTGTTGAAGGAACAAGGTTTTACACCTACTCTGTTTTACATAAAAATCGGGATGGACGATGATGAACTTTTACACTGCAGTTCTGAAGAAGATATAGAAATGGCCTCGTTGATTGCCCGTAAATACGGCTGTAAGTTGGAAGTAGTCGACTTACATAATGATTATTGGGATAATGTAGTTGCATACACAATTGATAAGGTAAAACAAGGGTTGACTCCGAATCCGGATGTGATGTGTAATAAGTTGATAAAGTTTGGCGTGTTTGAACAGCGGGTTGGAAAAGAATTTGACAAAACAGCTACCGGACATTATGCCACCACCACCGAAATAGAAAGTAAAATCTATCTTTCAACCGCTAAAGACCCGATAAAAGATCAAACCGATTTTCTGGCTCAGATTAATTACCTGCAAGTATCAAAACTTATGTTTCCTATCGGACATTTGATGAAGAGTGAAGTTAGGGATATTGCGGTTAAAGCCGGATTACCAAGTGCAAAACGGCAGGATAGTCAGGGAATTTGTTTTTTGGGGAAAGTGAATTACAATGATTTTATTCGTCGATATTTAGGCGAAAAAGAAGGACCAATTGTAGAACTGGAAACAGGAAAGATACTTGGGAAGCATAAAGGTTATTGGTTTCATACAGTTGGTCAACGTAAAGGGCTCGGACTTTCGGGCGGTCCTTGGTATGTGATTAAAAAAGATGTAGCTGATAATATCGTTTATGCTTCAAAAGGTTTTAATGTGGATGCACAATACGGTTATGAATTCACCATGGGCGATTTTCATTTTATTACCGAAAATCCTTGGAAAAATACGCGTGATGAAACTAATATTACATTTAAAATAAGGCATACGCCCGAATTTACTACCGGAAAAATAATGAAAACACCGAATGGATTTCATTTGGTTTCCAATCAAAAACTTCAAGGAATTGCTCCCGGTCAGTTTGGTGTAATTTACGATGTTGATTCAAAAATTTGTATCGGAAGTGGTGAGATAATATAAGGAAAACCTCTCATAAGAATAAGAGGCAATCCTAATATAATTTATCAAACGAACTACTTTATTGCAGTTAATGCTTGTTCTATATCCGCTTTTATGTCAGCAATATTCTCAATTCCTACCGAAATACGAAGCAATCCCGGAAATACGCCGGCCGAAATTTTATCTTCGGGCGAAAGTTGTTCGTGCGTGGTGGCTGCCGGGTGAATAATCAACGATTTTGCATCGCCTACATTGGCTAAGTGACTAATCAGTTTCAGGTTATTAATCAGATTATCGGCTTTTTCAGCATCGCCTTTTAATTTGAATGAAAGTACTCCACCAAATCCTTTTTTGAGGTATTTATTTGCCAATGCATGATAAGGACTGCTTTTTAATCCGGGGTAGTTTACATATTCTACTGCCGGGTGTTTTTCCAACCAGGTTGCCAGTTCCAATGCATTCTGAACATGACGTTCAACACGCAATGAAAGTGTTTCCAGACCTTGTATAAGCAGGAATGAGTTGAAAGGGCTGATAGTGTTACCCCAGTCGCGAAGTCCTTCGACGCGGCCCCGTATATTAAAAGCAATATTGCCAAAAGGACCATCGAAACCGAATACATCCCAGAAAATCAATCCGTGATAACTGTTCGAAGGTTCAGTGAATGCCGGGAATTTGCCGTTGCCCCAGTTGAACTTTCCGCTATCCACAATTACACCGCCCAACGAAGTTCCGTGTCCGCCAATCCATTTAGTGGCACTTTCAACTACCACGCTTGCTCCGTGTTCCAACGGACGAAAAAGATATCCGCCTGCACCAAAAGTATTATCCACAATAAGCGGAATGCCGTATTTGTCGGCAACAACTGCGATAGCTTCAAAATCAGGAATATTCAAATCCGGGTTTCCGATTGTTTCCAGATAAAGAGCTTTTGTTTTATCATCAATCAGTTTTTCAAATTCTTTAGGGTCATCACTTGGTGTAAAGCGAACTTCTATTCCAAGACGTTTGAATTGATTTTTGAACTGATTATATGTTCCACCGTACAAGTGCGATGTAGAAACGAAATTATCACCCGCTTCCACGATATTGTTCAATGCGATGAATTGAGCCGACTGTCCGGATGAAGTTGCCAATGCATTTACTCCACCTTCGAGCGCAGCGATACGTTTTTCAAATACATCGGTAGTTGGGTTCATCAAGCGGGTGTAGATGTTACCAAATTTACGTAAGGCGAATAAGTCAGCACCATCGGCTGCGTCGTCAAAAACGTATGAAGTTGTTTGATAAATTGGAACTGCGCGGGATTTTGTTGTTCCGTCTACTACCTGACCTGCATGTACCTGCAGCGTTTCAAATTTGTAATTGTTGTCTGACATAATAATCGGCCCCCTAAATCCCCCTAAAGGGGGACTTTTACTTACTACGGAGACAATAGTTATTGTTTATAGATTGATTTATTTAAAAAGTTTGTCTTAAAGTCCCCCTTTAGGGGGATTTAGGGGGCCTATAACGGATATTCTTCAAAAGCGTAAAGCAATGTTGAAAGATAACGTTCGCCTGTGTCTGGAAGTAAAGCTATTATTATTTTTTCTTTGTTTTCAGGACGTTGAGCAACCAATGTAGCAGCATAAGCAGCAGCACCGGATGAAATTCCAACCAACAATCCTTCTTGTTGTGCTAATTGGCGTGAAGTAAGAATGGCATCGTCATTACTCACTTGAATAATTTCGTCCACTACATTAGGGTCATAGTTTTTTGGGATAAAACCGGCACCAATTCCCTGAATCTTATGCGGACCGGGATTCCCACCCGAAAGAACAGGAGAGTCTGCCGGTTCAACAGCAATTATTTTTACATTCGGATTGTGTGCTTTCAAAGAAGCTCCAACTCCGCTAACGGTTCCTCCGGTTCCAACTCCGGCAACGAAAATGTCTACTTTCCCGTCGGTGTCGCGCCAGATTTCTTCACCGGTTGTACGTTTATGTACTTCAGGGTTTGAAGGGTTTTCAAATTGCTGAGGAATATAAGAAGCAGGATTTTCTTCGTGCAATTCCAATGCCCGGGCAATGGCGCCTTTCATACCTGTTGCTCCGGGAGTCAAAACCAGATTTACTCCAAAAGCTTTTAATAGATTTCTACGTTCCAGACTCATGGTTTCGGGCATTGTAAGCGTGAGTTTATATCCTTTTATGGCTGCTACCATTGCCAATCCAATTCCTGTATTTCCGCTGGTTGGCTCAATAATTTCAATGCCTGCTTTCAGAATTCCTGCTTTTTCTGCATCTTCAATCATGGACAAGGCAATGCGTTCTTTCACGCAACCGGCAGGATTAAATGATTCAAGTTTTGCAATTACTGTGGTTTTGAGACCTTTATTTGCACTGTAATTTGAAAGTTGAACGAGTGGGGTATTTCCAATTAGTTCGGTGAGATTCTTTGCTATTTTTGCCATAACAATTCAATTTAATAATTATTCAATTCAAAATTTCCAATTCATAATCCATTTTTTGGGTTAGGGATTTTGTACTTGCAAAGATAAGTGGTATTTCATTGCTTCACAATCGCAATGATGGGGTATTTTTTTATACCATGTTTATGGTAGGAGAATTATACAAATTTAATAAGATTTCAATAATAAAGAAAAGCTACTTAATTCGCAGCTTTCTTTAGTTTAACTATATTTTTAGTTTTGTCCGAACGAACCGCCCACAATATCGAGTAATTCGTTGGTAATGGCTTGTTGGCGGGATTTGTTGTATTGTAGTGAAAGTTCTTGCAATATATCAGTGGCGTTGTCCGTTGCAATTTGCATAGCCATAGTACGAGCGGCGTGTTCCGAAGCATTCGAATCGAGTAGGGCTGTATAAATTTTCAAACGAAGTACTTTCGGTATCAACTCATTCATAATGGTTTCTCTGTCGGGTTCCACAATATAATCGAGAGCTACAGTGCCTTTCTGACTTGGCTTGAGTTGAATAGGCAAAAAAGTCTCAGAAATCAAAATTTGTGAACTTTTACTTGCAAAATGGTGATAAATCAACTCAACCTTATCAATATCTTTATTTCGAAACATTTGAATTAAATCATCTGATAAATTCAATGAAGCAGCATAACTTGGCTTATCAGCCATTGCTTCAAAATTTGCTTCCGGCTCAAAACCCAATTTGCGACTGGCTTTTGCTACTTTCTTCCCAACAGGATAAATCAATATATGTTCTCGACCCAATGAATGATATTTTTCAACTGTTTGAATCAGTAATTTTGAAACATTAGTATTATAACCACCACACAAACTTGAATTTGATGAAAAAACTACTATGGCCACACGTTTCACCTCCCGTATTTCTGAAAACACAGCAGAATTGTCTTCTTCAGCACCCAGAAAGTTATTCAGTAAACCGTTCAATCGTTGCTCATACGGGAAGAAATTCTCGATGGTCTTTTGTGCTTTACGCAATTTTGCCGAAGAAACCATCTTCATTGCCGATGTGATCTTCTGAGTCGATTTGACAGACTGAATACGTGATTTTATTTCCTTTAATGAAGACATAAATTCAATTTACAATTTAGCAATTTACAATTGAAAATCACAAACTACTAACTAAGATTCTTTACTACCAACTAAAAACTACCGACTAGTTACTAAACTGCCAGTCTTTTTGCTACTTCGCCTGCTACCTTTTCTATAATTGCGGTTACTTCGTCGTTGATAATCCCTTTTTTGAGAACATCAAGAACATCTGCTTGATGTGACAGTTCCAACACCATCAAAAATTCCTTTTGGAATTCCTGAACTTTGATAATCGGTACATTTGCCAACAAACCGTGCGTTCCGCAATAAAGAACCGCTACTTGTTTTTCAACCGACAAGGTTTCATGCAAAGCCTGAACAAGCAAACGGGTATTTTTCTGTCCTTTATCAATGGTCATAGCTGTTACCGGATCCATATCACCGCCAAATTTTGTAAA
>JADGPS010000121.1 GCA_017882285.1 Paludibacter sp.
CGCTGTACTCAATTAAAAATAGTGGTTGCCATGGGATAGGTATGTCCAGACGTGAAAGACGTAATTTTGTAAGTACCTGATATTTAATTAAATAAAAATTAGAGGGGGGGGGTAAAATTAGGTTTTTAGAAACCCAACCAGTATATTTGTTTTAAACAACGGCACCAAAAAAAATAGTATTTAGAGGTGCCCTTTAGTTTTGGTTCAGCAACATTATGGAATTGCTAACTTTGAAGAGAAAAAATTTCAAAGGCTTATTGTATCAAATTTTAATTCCTTAGAAAAATGGAATCAACGAAAAGATTTTATAGTACAGTATTAAAGAAAAGGCTGTTTCTTTAAGTTCTCAAAGAGACAATCTAAATTTTCATAAAACATTAACGAGACACTAGTGAAATCAAATATCAATATATTTATCGCCGGGGTAGTTGCCCTATTGACTATTTCTTTTCTTCAAGTAGATGGTGAAAATAATGTTCGTTTTTTTAATCTGAACCAGGAATACGGGATTTCCATTCGGGAAACCAATCAGGTTTTAAAAGATGATAATGGTTTTATTTGGATAGCATCCAAACTGGGAGTTGTACGCTATATGGAAGATGATATCAGAACCTATCAACTTCCCTTCGATTCGGAGGACATCATTACCCTTAGGCTTGTTTATAAGAACGGTGTTTTATATGCTTATACAAATAATGGACAAATTTTAAAGTACAACCCGATACAGGATAAGTTCGAGATGGCCATCAATGTCTCAAAAGTACTTAATAATCCACATCTGGTTGTAACCCAGATGCTCGTTGATGAGCAAGGCAGGATGTGGCTGGCATCTTCCTTTGGGCTGTTCTGTTATGATGCAATAAACGGATTGAAATCATTGATACAAAGTAAAAATATTCAATACTCGGAATGGTTTGACACCAACCGTTTCTTCTATATGGCAGATGGACAAATAAACCTTTTTAACACACTTGAGCTTTCATCTGCTAAGTATTATGGGTTTCCAAAAGAAACAAATTATGACGTTTCCAACCTGTTTTATGATCAGAAATTGCATACCCTTTGGATCGGGACAGTGGCAGATGGACTTTACTATCTCTGTAATGTTAATGGAAATTTTAAGCTTTCAAACATGCCTCAAATCCCCAATCAACCGGTATTGGCAATTGAAGCCAACTCTGATTCAACCATGCTGATAGGAATTGATGGTCAGGGAATTTGGAAGATCAACAAATACCATAATGAGGTCTTGGGTGTTTATAAGGAAAATTCGGATGATCCCCATTCGCTGAAAGGAAATGGTGTTTATGACATTTATTGCGATGACAACAAGCGGGTTTGGGTTTGCACGTATAGTGGCGGCGTTTCTTATTTTAACCAGGCAAATTCAACCGTCACTGAAATCACCCATATTGTGAATGATCCGAATTCGTTGGCCAATAATGATGTAAATAGTGTTCTGGAAGATTCTGACGGAAATTTTTGGTTTGCTACAAATAACGGGGTAAGTTATTGGAATGTATCCACAAATAGATGGAAATCCTTCTATCACAATGAAAAAGAACACGCGCAGGTGTTTCACGATTTGTGTGAAGATGATCAGGGAAGAATTTGGGCCGGAACTTATTCATCAGGAGTCTATTTAATTGATCGCAAATCAGGAAAAAAATTGGAGCACTTTTCTTTTGAAGAAACAGGTGGAAAATTTAACTGCAATTTCGTTTTTGACATTTATAAAGATAGTCAGGGCAATATTTGGATTGGTGGCGTTGGTGGAGATTTAATTTGTTACCTGAGTCGTGAGGATCGATTTATATCCTATAAGAATTTTACGGTTATGGTAATGACGGAATACCGTCCAGGGCAATTGATATTTGGTACCACTTTCGGTTTATTGTTGTTGGACACAAAAACAGGAAATACCACTAGTTTGGTCGAAGGCTATTTAGTCTCTGATATGCTTTTTAAAGATGACCTAATATGGCTTTGCACCGGTGGTAATGGAGTTGTTCAATATAATATTAAGACAAAAGCTATAAAGAATTTCACTTTTGATTCGGGACTGCCATCAAATTTTGTCAACGGAATTTCTTTTTCAAAGGGTCATTTTTGGATAGGAACGGAACATGGATTATGCAGAATGAATGAAGACGGAGATTCGATCCTGACTTATAATTCATCGCCATCACTTTCCAATGTTTCTTTTAACCAAAATGCTCATTACAATTTAAAGAATGGAAAGTTAATTTGGGGAACGAACAAAGGGGCATTGCTTTTTGACCCCGATGCGATCAAAAAGAATCAGTCCACCGGAAGAATCTTTTACCAGAATCTCACCATTTCCGGACGTTCAATTCGTGAATCAATAAAGCCTAAACTTGAAAGTCAGTTAGATAGTTTGCAGGAGCTATCGCTTAAATATTATCAGAATACGATTAGTCTTGAAATGATCCCGATTGGCGTTAATTCATCCGGTTTGAAGTTTTCATGGAAGCTGGAAGGTTTAGACGAGGAGTGGAGTATGCCGGTAAATAACCGGATTTTATCTTATTCGAATATCCCTAGTGGAAAATATACCCTTCGAATACGGATGATTGATAATTCATCAACAAATGTAATTGAGGAACGTTCGGTTATCCTTCGTGTGATTCCGCCATTATGGGAAAAATGGTGGTTCAAATATTTGATATTGGTTTTTGTAATTGGATTGGTTTTTTTTCTTTTTGCTTATTATATCGATCGTTTAAAAAAACAACATACCGAAGAAAAAGTACGGTTTTTTACCAATACGGCACACGATATTCGAACTTCACTTACCTTGATTAAAGCTCCGGTTGAGGAATTAACCAAAGAAAAAAACCTAACCGAATCAGGAAAGTACTATTTAAACCTGGCCATTGAACAGGCAAGACAACTTAGCTCGGTCGTTACTCAATTGATGGATTTCCAGAAGGTTGATATTGGCAAGGAACACCTTTTACTGTCGATGACAGATATTGTAAAACTTGTATCAAACCGCAAGATAATGCTGGATTCTTATGCGAAAAGTAAGAACATCGAACTTGTTTTTGTTCCCGATCGTGAGAGTTACACGACGGCAGTTGATGAGTCGAAAATGGAAAAAATAATTGATAACCTGATTTCAAATGCGATTAAATATTCACCTAACAATAGTCGAATTGAAATTGAACTTAAGTTCTTTGCTAAAAAATGGATATTTCAGGTGAAAGACAATGGAATTGGCATTGGTAAAAAGGCACAGCGACTTTTGTTTAAAGAGTTTTACAGAGGTGATAATGCGATCAATTCAAAAGTTGGCTCCGGAATCGGGCTTTTATTGGTTAAAAATTATGTTGCCATGCATGGCGGCACCATAAGTTTCAGCAGTCAGGAAAATGTTGGATCAACATTTCAGGTTGTAATTCCATTTAAATCGATATCCGGAGAATCAGGACCAATAAATTCACCTTCAGAAACACCAACTACCAATCCTATTAAAGAAGTTTTTCAACAAACTGAATCTGAAAGTGAAATTCAAGGTTCAAAAGAAATGAAAGTTTTGATTGTTGAGGATAATGACGATCTTCTTAATTTTTTGAAGAGTACTCTTAGTAACGATTTTAAGGTATATACAGCCGTTGATGGTGAAAAAGCGTGGGAGCTCATTTCAAAGAAAATTCCTGATTTGGTCGTTTCTGACATCATGATGCCAAATATGGACGGTTTTGAATTGTGTAAATTGATGAAATCGACTTACGAAACTTCACACATACCGATTGTTTTGCTTACAGCGCTGTCAGAAAAAGCTGAACAGTTGCATGGTCTTGGATTGGGCGCTGATGATTATTTGACAAAGCCTTTTGATATGAGTCTTCTGTTGCAACGAATTAAATCGATTATTCGCAACCGGGAAGTTGTCAGGGAAAAAGCGTTTAAGTTATTTAAAGGTGAATCGGCAGATCCTGCAATCCTTGAAAATGTTATAAACGACAAGTTTTTAAAGAAAATTCTGGAGGTAGCCAAAGCAAATATTTCGAATTCAGAATTTTCAAAAGATGAATTTGCTTCATCCGTGAATATGAGTTCGTCTCTTCTTTATAAAAAGATTAAGTCGCTTACCGGTTTGTCGCCCATTGATTTTATTAAGACAATTAGACTTGACCAGGCTTTGACCCTAATGCAATCGCGAAAATACACCGTAACTGAAGTAAGCGAACTTTGTGGTTTTGCCAGTATAGGATATTTTAGTACTGTTTTCAGAAAACACTTTGGAAAATCGCCAACTGATATATTGGAATAATATTTAGGTAAATTCCACTTTTTAACTAATAAATTGGGGTCAGAATCATTGCCGCAAATACAACGAACAAATTATTTAACCTTTCCTATTTCAAAAGCTGAATTTTGTTGCACCCCATTAGTTCCAACTTTCCGGGTTCAAAGTAGATTTTAAATTTGGCAAATTTCAAATTCTCCTTTAATTGAGTAATTCTACTTTTTAATTGATATTTAATGAGATATCATTTTTTCAGAGTGGTAAATTATGGTCGCGATGCATAATTTATTCAAAATTGATAATTGAATATCTATAATCAAAAGTCTCTGGTTAGGCCATTAACTACTTTCGGTCCTTGATATTTCAGTAAACCTAACTTAGGTTATTACCGGAAGATTTCCGATGATGCCTTCAAAGTGTTCGC
>JADGPS010000075.1 GCA_017882285.1 Paludibacter sp.
CATTTAAACCAATTGCAAACTTATAGTCTGCCGTTTGAGCATTCATAAATTGCGAAGCAACAAAAAATGCCATTAAAAGTAAATTTCTAGTTTTCATATATTTGATTTTATTTGTGAATGGATTTTCACTCTACAAAGGTGAGATTATCTCAAAAAAAAGAGTTACATAATTATAGAAAAGAATTATATAATTCACACCTAAAGTAATAGTTAATGGTCTGTTGGTAATTTTCTTGACCCACAATGCAAATAATTTGTTAAAAATAATAATGTTTGGTAAGTTAAGGGTCATCTAGTTCAGATTTGTAGACTATCACCCTATGAAGCAATTCTATCGATTAAGTAACCAGTGTCTCTAATTCAAATATTTAATAACTATTTTTGAATTTGAAGACTTCATTAATTTAATCTGCGAAGAAGTACATTTGCATCATAAATTATGTATTCTAGAAAAGATTTTCTAATTTTGCAATTCGTGAAATTCGATAAAAATTCGTCTAATTCGTATTCATTATGAAAAAACTAACCCTAATTTGTATGGCAAGTATGTTGATGGCTTGTGGCGCTGAAAAAACCTCCACGCCAAAGATAGAAGATTTCAAATACACGGTGGATAAGTTTGCCGACATTGAAATTCTGCGCTATCGCGTTCCCGATTTCGAAAAACTGAGTTTAAAACAAAAAGAACTGGTTTATTACCTCAACCAGGCGGCACTCGAAGGCCGCGATATTTTGTACGACCAGAACAATAAGTATAATTTGTGCGTTCGACGTACGCTCGAGGCGGTGTATGTAAACTACCGTGGCGACCGCCAGTCGGCCGATTTCACGAAACTAACCACTTACCTGAAACGGGTGTGGATGGGTAATGGCATTCATCATCATTATTCCGAAGATAAGTTTGTTCCGGAATTTTCCGAAAAATTCTTCGAAGAAGCGGTAAAAAGTATTGATGCTGAAAAACTGCCCCTTTCAAAAGGTGAAACGGTTGATGCATTGATTGCCATGCTTAAACCCATTATTTTCGACCCTGCCGTTTATCCCAAACGTACCAATCAGGCGGAAGGAGTGGATTTAATCCGTACGTCGGCCAACAATTATTATGGCGAAGGCGTATCGCAGTCCGAAGTGGAATCGTTCTACGGCAAGATGAAAAACCCAAACGACAGCACGCCTGTTTCGTATGGTTTGAACAGTAAATTGGTGAAGAAAGATGGCGTATTGGTAGAAGAAACCTACAAAGTGGGCGGATTGTACAGTGCTGCCATTACCAAAATTATCGGTTGGTTGGAAAAAACTGCCACAGTGACCGAAAACGACAAACAGAAAGATGTCATCAATACTTTGATTGACTTTTACAAAACGGGTAATTTAAAAACTTACGATGAATATTCTATTAAATGGGTGAAAGATTTGGCTTCGCAGATTGATTTTGTCAACGGGTTTACCGAAACCTACGGCGATCCGCTTGGCATGAAAGCCAGCTGGGAATCGATGGTCAACTTTAAAAACATAGAAGCCACCAAACGCACTGAAATAATCAGTTCCAACGCTCAATGGTTCGAAGACCACTCACCTATCGACCCAAAATTCAAGAAAGAAAAGGTAAAAGGTGTTTCGGCAAAAGTAATAACAGTCACCATGCTGGCAGGCGATTGTTATCCGGCCACTCCTATCGGCGTGAACCTGCCGAATTCCAACTGGATTCGCCACGAGTACGGTTCGAAATCGGTTACCATTGAAAACATTACCGAAGCATACGATCAAGCTTCGTTGGGCAATGGATTTGCCGAAGAATTTATATGGAGTGACGTGGAGCGCAAACGTGCCAAAGACTTTGCTTCGCTCACCAATAATTTGCATACCGACTTACACGAATGTCTCGGACACGGTTCGGGAAAATTGCTTCCGGGTGTCGATCCCGATGCGTTGAAAGCCTACGGTTCAACCGTTGAAGAAGCTCGCGCCGACTTGTTCGGATTGTATTATATGGGCGATCCGAAAATAACTGAATTGAGACTTTTACCTGACAAAGATGCCTATAAAGCTGAATATTATCAATTTATTATGAATGGTTTACTGACTCAACTTACACGCATTCAGCCCGGAAAAAACATTGAAGAAGCTCACATGCGTAACCGCCAGTTAATAGCTTCGTGGGTTTACGAAAAAGGGAAAACGGACAAAGTTATCGAAATGGTGGAACGAAATGGAAAAACATTCGTTGTTGTAAATAACTATGAAAAACTGCGAACTTTGTTTGGTCAATTATTAGCTGAAATACAACGAATTAAATCGACTGGTGATTTTGAAAGCGGTAAAAACTTAGTTGAAACTTATGGCGTAAAAGTAAACCAAATATTGCACACCGAAGTATTGAAACGCTATAAAAAGTTGAATTTAGCTCCGTATCGTGGTTTTGTGAATCCGGTTTACACATTGGTGAAAAACGGAAAAGGTGAAATTACCGACGTAACTATTTCATACAACGAAAACTACATTGACCAACACTTGCGTTATTCTAATGAATTTTCCAGTTTGCCAACTTTTAATTAGTTACGAGGTTTTAGTTACATGATAAACAGCGAGGCTGTCAGTAATCTGACAGCCTCGCTGTTTTTTGTTTAAATTAAAATTAATTAGAACGGAGTTTCATCGTTTCGTCCGATTTCTTGAAGTGGATTTGATGGGCTAATTAAAGAACCATCGCCATAAAAATTAGCTCCGGCATCATTCATTTTTGAAGAAATTGTTTGATAGCCCGAACTGAATTGATTATCATCCTTGTCAAAGTCATCTTTATTTAAGAACTTAGCATACACATTTTTAAATTTCAAATGAACATCTCCTGTAGCACCATTACGGTGCTTTGCCACAATAATTTCCGCGATACCAATTAATGAATTCCCCTGTGCATCTTCAGTAAGATGGTAATATTCAGGACGGTGAATGAAACAAACCATATCTGCATCCTGTTCAAGTGCACCCGATTCTCGTAAATCGGAAAGTTGCGGACGTTTACCATCCAATCCCGAACGACCTTCCACACCACGATTTAACTGCGACAATGCAATGATAGGAATATCAAGTTCCTTAGCCAACCCTTTTAATGAGCGTGAAATCATGCTTACTTCCTGCTCACGACTGCCAAAACTCATCCCGCTGGCATTCATCAATTGCAAATAGTCAACAATCAAACATTGAACTTTATGTTCTTTTACCAATCGACGTGCTTTACTTCGAAGTTCAAAAATGGACAAACTAGGCGTATCATCAATATAAATCGGTGCATCAATCAGTTCTTTTATATCTTTATCCAGTTTATTCCACTCTTCTTTATCTAATTGTCCGTTCTTAATTTTTTCACCGTCCAGTTCGCAAACATTCATTATCAAACGGTTCACTAACTGCACATTCGACATTTCGAGGGAGAAAATGACGACAGGAGTATTGTAATCAACGCCCATATTTTTAGCCATCGAAAGTACAAAAGCAGTTTTTCCCATAGCAGGACGAGCTGCAATAATAATCAAATCGGATTTTTGCCAACCTGAAGTAATTTTATCCAAACTGTGAAAACCGCTTGGAACACCACTTGCACCTTGTTTTTCGGCAGCCAATTGCATTCGGTGGATGGCTTCTTCAATAACAGGATTTATCTGAGTTACATCTTTTTTTAAATTCCGTTGCGATACTTCAAAGAGCATTCCCTCAGCTTCTTGCATTAAGTCGTCCACATCCGATTTATCGTCAAATGCTTTAGTTTGAATTTCGCTTGAAATACGTATCAGTTCACGAGCCAGAAACTTCTGAACAATAATTCGTGCATGATATTCAAGGTGAGCAGCCGAAGAAACTTTGGCTGTAAGTAAGGTAATATAATAAGGTCCACCAACTTCGTCAATTGTTCCAATTTTTCGCAATTGCTCTGTAACCGTGTGCATATCAATCGGTTCCTGTTGCATTGCTAATGTCATTATAGCTTCAAAAATCTTTTGATGGGCTACTTTATAGAAACATTCCGGTTTCAGAATTTCAGAAATCAGCGAATATGCATCCTTTTCAATCATGATGGCACCTAACACAGCTTCCTCAAGTTCAAGAGCTTGTGGTGGTAATTTGCCAAATTCATTGGCAGGAATAGGAGCGGGGCTAGTAGGTTTCTTACTATAGTTGCGTTTTTCAGCCATTTTTATATTTACAATTTAAAGATTTACAATTTTGTGGTTTTCAAAAGTACAAAACAATTTCCATTTCTCCATCGAAAATTTATCAACAGACTGTTGATAACTTTATCTATTTTATGTAATGCAGGCTTTTCATGTGTTTTTTTACATCAAAAATATTGTTTATCTTTGAATAAAGTTTCAAATTTTGAAAACTCAACTTCAAACTCCCGACCGGAAACTAAATATTAATATGCTGTCTTACCCAAATGCTAAAATAAATCTCGGACTGAACGTAGTAGAACGACGTCCCAATGGTTATCATACTATCGAAACGGTTTTCTATCCCATTGGTTTGAATGATGTGTTGGAAGTACTTCCTTCTGAAACTTGCTCCGATTATAGTTTTTCATCTTCAGGAATATCATTTGGAGGCGCTCCTGAAGAAAATTTAATTGTCAAAGCGTATCGGCTTTTACGGTCTGAATATCAGTTTCCGCCAGTTGATATTTCACTTTTCAAACAAATTCCTTTTGGAGCTGGTTTGGGCGGTGGTTCGTCAGATGCAGCATTTATGCTGAAAGTATTAAATGAATTGTTTGAGTTGAAAATAACTTCGAAAAAACTCGAACGATTAGCAGCCAGGTTAGGAGCCGATTGCCCGGTTTTTATTCAAAATAAAGCCGTGTTTGCCAGTGGAATAGGCAATGTGTTTACACAGATAGAGTTATCACTGAAAGGTTATTTTTTATTATTGGTAAAACCCGATATTTATATTTCAACACCCGAAGCTTATTCACAGGTCAAACCGGAAGAACCTGAAATTTCGCTTTTAGATTTAATAAAAGAACCAATTTCGGAATGGAAAAATTCAATCAAAAACGATTTTGAAAAATCGGTTTTTGTCCGATATCCTTCCATTGAAGAAATTAAAAATAACTTGTATGAAATGGGAGCAATCTATGCCTCCATGTCAGGATCAGGTTCGTCGGTTTATGGAATTTTTGAATCCATACCAGATAAAACAGATTCTTTTGATGACTGTTTTGTGGCAAAAGGAATTCTCGAATAATTTTAGTATTGCATTTATGTTAAATTATTGAAATTAAGGCTGTTCGCTACTGGTTTTCAAGAAAGAAAACAGACAATTTTCTTTTGACTAATTTTTTGAAAAAACAATTGTCTAATTCAAGAAAAAGCAGTACTTTAGTGCGATTTTTTAGATAGTAACAAAAATAGAAATAGATGATTGATCAAGACAGAATTATAAAGGTAAACATTGACGAAGAAATGAAGTCTTCGTACATCGATTATTCCATGTCGGTGATTGTTTCGCGTGCATTACCTGATGTTCGCGATGGTTTTAAGCCGGTTCACCGCCGCGTATTGTTTGGAATGAACGAATTGGGAAACAATTCCGATAAACCCTATAAAAAATCTGCAAGAATTGTTGGGGAAGTAATGGGTAAGTATCACCCACATGGTGACTCGTCCATTTATGGTACCCTGGTTCGTATGGCTCAACATTGGTCTATGCGTTATCCGTTGGTGGATGGACAAGGTAACTTTGGTTCGATTGACGGTGACAGCCCTGCTGCAATGCGTTATACCGAAGCACGTTTACGAAAATTATCCGAAGACATGTTGGTGGATATCAACAAAGATACCGTTGATTTTCAACTAAACTTTGACGATACGCTGAAAGAACCTACCGTTTTGCCAAGTCGTATTCCAAATTTATTGGTGAATGGTTCATCCGGTATTGCCGTTGGTATGGCTACCAATATGGCTCCGCACAATCTTTCGGAAGTTGTTGATGCGACTATTGCTTATATAGACGATAATAATATTGATATTTCGGAAATTCTGAAATACATCAAAGCTCCCGATTTTCCAACGGGCGGTATTATTTATGGTTATGCTGGCGTTAAAGAAGCTTTTGAAACAGGTCGTGGGCGAATTGTAGTTCGTTCGAAGGTTGAAATTGAAATTGACGCTCAGGGTCGCGAAAAAATTATTATCAAAGAAATTCCTTATCAGGTAAATAAAGTTGAATTGATTAAAGCTGTTGTAGCTTTAGTTGAAGATAAAAAAGTAGAAGGAATTTCACATATTAACGACGAATCAGACCGCGAAGGTATGCGTATCGTGGTGGATATTAAACGTGATGCCAACTCGAGTGTAGTTCTGAATAAACTATTCAAATATACAGCGTTACAATCTTCATTCAGTGTAAATAACATCGCACTGGTACATGGTCGTCCACGCATGTTGAACGTGAAAGATCTGATTCATTATTTCGTTGATCACCGTCATGAAGTGGTTATTCGTCGTACCAAATTCGAATTGGCCGAAGCTGAAAAACGAGCACATTTATTGGAAGGGTTTATGATTATTCTGGATAATCTGGACGAAGCAATACAAATTATTCGTGATTCAAAAACTCCTGACGAAGCCCGTACACGTTTGATGGAACGTTTTGGTTTGTCCGATATTCAATCACGTGCTATTGTTGAAATGCGTTTGCGTCAACTTACCGGAATGGAGCAGGATAAACTTCGTGCTGAATATCAGGATGTGTTAAACCTGATTGCCGGTTTGAAAGAAATTCTGGAAAAAGTGGAACTTCGCATGCAAATCATTAAAGATGAATTACTGGAAGTGAAAGCAAAATATGGTGATGCACGCCGTACACAAATTGTATATTCTTCGGAAGAATTCAATCCGGAAGATTTCTATTCCGACGACGAAATGATTATCACTATCTCGCATCTTGGATATATCAAACGTACAGCGTTGACCGAGTTTAGAGCTCAAAATCGTGGAGGGGTTGGTTCAAAAGGCAGCGATTCGCGCGACGAAGACTTTATTGAATACATATATCCGGCTTCGATGCACAACACTATGTTGTTCTTCACCACAAAAGGTAAATGCTACTGGTTGAAAGTGTATGATATTCCGGAAGGAACAAAAGTATCCAAAGGACGTGCCATTCAGAATATGCTGAACATAGATGGCGACGATAAAGTGAATGCATTTATTCGTGTGAAAGGTTTAACCGATTCGGAATATATCAATTCGCATTATCTGATTTTCGGTACCAAAAACGGGGTAATTAAGAAAACTTCATTGGAAGCCTATTCTCGTCCACGTCAAAATGGAGTGAATGCAATAACCATCCGTGAGGATGACCAGGTAATACAAGTACGTTTGACTGATGGAAATGCCGAAGTATTGATGGCTAACCGCAATGGACGTGCTATTCGTTTCAACGAATCGAAAGTACGTAAAATGGGGCGTACTGCCACCGGAGTACGCGGGATGACGCTTGACGAAGACGGTCAGGATGAAGTGGTTGGCATGATTTGTGTAAACAAGGAAGAAAACGAGAACATTATGGTTGTTTCGCAACAAGGATATGGTAAACGTACTTTGTTGGATGACGAAAATGGAGAAGCGGTTTATCGTGTAACAAATCGTGGCGGTAAAGGTGTGAAAACCATGAACATTACTGATAAAACCGGTAAATTGGTTTCTATCAAAAGCGTTACAGATGAAAACGATTTAATGATAATCAATAAGTCGGGAATTACCATTCGTATTAAAGTGGCTGATTTTAGAATTATGGGACGCGCAACTCAAGGTGTTCGCTTAATCAATCTCGAAAAACGAAATGATGAAATTGCTTCGGTTTGTAAAGTGTTATCAGAAACAATTGCTGAAGAAGTAGTTGAAGAAACTTCAACTGAAATTCCAATAATTGATGATTCAATTGAAAATCAAACAACTGAAATAGAAACAACAGAAGAATAATTAACAAAGTCAAAAACTGAACCTTTGATGTCAGTTCATTCAACTAAATTACTAACATAAAAACAATTACTCGTTATGAAAAAAATCATTTTATTTCTTATTCTGGTGACAAGTTTTACGTTCACTTTTGCTCAAAAATCAAACGTTTCGAAAGCAAGGAATAAAGCTTTAATGGAAACACCGGATTTTGCCGGCGCTCGTGAAGCCATTAAACTGGCTTTAAAAGATTCTACGACAAAAGATCTTGCCGAAACCTGGTATGTTGCCGGTTTGATTGGTAATAAAGAGAATGATATTCAATATAAAAAAGCAATATTGAATATGCCTTATGATACCTTAAATAAAGGCAAAGCTCTTATGGAATCTTACGATTATTTTATTCAGGCAATTAAACTTGATATGGTTCCGGATGCAAAAGGCAAAGTGAAACCTAAATTTGCCAAAGATATCAAACCGATTTTGAAAGAATATTATTTAACCAGACAAAATCTTATTGACTATGGTGCTTATCAATACGGCAAAGAAAATTACGAAGGAGCTGTAAAAACATTTGAAGCATTTTTGGAAATCCCGAAATTACCAATCATGAACAATGAAATTAAAATGGATTCTACTTATGATATGATTTCATTTTATACCGGAGCGGCAGCTTCGAGTGCAAAAATGCATGACAAAGCCATTCGGATTTTTGAAAGTCTGAAAGATAAAAAATATCAGGTATCAGTTGTTTATCAAGATCTTTGTACTGAATACTTAGCTTTAAAAGATACTGCGAGTTATGTTAAAACATTAAAAGAAGGAATTGATAAATTTCCTTCACAAGCATGGTTTTTACAAAATTTGATCAATCACTATATTCATTCCAATAAAATTCCTGAAGCATTGGTTTATTTGAATACAGCTATTGAACGTGAGCCTAAATTTGCTCAATATCATTTTGTAAAAGGTCAATTATATTTGACATTGGAGAATTTTGAAGACGCAATCCTTGCTTTAAATAAAGCCATTGAGTTGGATCCAAAAAATAGTGATTTTTATGCCGAATTAGGCAGAGCGTATTATAATAAGGCTGTAAAATTATCATTAGAAGCGAATAAGATTAAAGATATTAATCTTTACAAGAAAGAGGAAGCAAAAGTTGATGAGGTATTTAAACAAGCCTTACCTTTCTATAAAAAAGCAATTGAATTAAAACCGAAAGAAGTAGAATATATGATTCCATTAAAACAATTGTATTATCGCCTGCAAATGGATAATGAATATGAAGCTATTTCTATACAAATAAAAGCTTTGCAATAACTAACCTTTTATGATTTTTAAGGCTGCTCAGGAAACTAAGCAGCCTTTTTTTGTACAATTTAAAAAGATAAAAAAAATCGCTATTCACTTTTTTTACAAAACCCCATTAACAAAGCCTTTCATAAACTATTAATATTTATTTTCCAAATAAATTAAAATTATTTCATTATTATTGTGAATTGATTAAAAATTTATATTTATATTTGTGCACTTTTAAATCGTATTTATGTTTTTTTAGTTGAATATACCCTAAGTGTTGCCTGTCTTTTAGTTTATAATCCCTTTGCTACAACCGGATCTGTATGACTTTGACGCTACGAAATAATACGCCATACCGTGGTTTGACCAACAGCCTGTTGGTTGAATTTGTTGATTTGTTAGAGAGAGAATACTTTTTATGCACAATTAAAAATCAAAATAGCAGCACAAAAACAGTTTTTTGTTTTTGCCTGATGTTGGTATACTGCCTTTGAGAGAAACGTGAGTCTCTTTCAAAGGCATTGCTTTTTAATTTAAAGTTGGAAGGAATAATAAACGGTAGAATATCAACCTGCATCGACGCAGATAACAATTTGACGGAAAAATATTGATCTGGATTGGTACAGGTAACAAATTGACGAAAAAATATTGATCTGGATCCATACAGATAAGAAAATGACGAAAAAATATTCGTCTGGATCGGTACAGATAAGAAAATGACGAAAAAATATTGATCTGGGTTGGTACAGATAAGAAAATGACGGAAAAACATTCGTCTGGATTGGTACAGATAAGAAAATGACGGTAAAATATTGATCTGGATCGGTACAGATAAGAAAATGACGAAAAAATATTGATCCGGATCGGTAGAGATAGAAAATAAACCGCATGTTGGCTACTAAAAGAAACCGTTAATAGTAATAAAACACATACTATCAAGTAATTAAGTTGGATAGAAATAAATCAAGTATTAACCTTTAAACAAAAAATGTATGATTGCAAGCGTGAATTATTCGTTGTTTCCGGGTGGTGAACTGTTGACTTTTGCCAGAAGAGCCATTGCCGCCGCTGATGAAAAAAAATTACAACTTCCATCTATCGTTCCTTACCTGAACAATGCAAAGGTAAAATGTGATGTGTTCCAAAGTGCTCAGGAACGTGAATCGAAAAATCCGGTTACCAAACTGCAAGCTGCCAAAGATGGGGTGCGAAACGATGCTTTTATAGCCTTCCGAACCCATGGCGAATCGGCATCTGCCCGACGCAAAGAAGGCTGGAGCGCGGCGGCTGAATCGCTGTTAAGCGTAATCCGTAAACACGGTTGGAGTGCCCAGCTTTTGGGGTACAAAGCCAAAACGGGCGTGCTGAACAATATCGTGTCCGAAATACGGACTAAATATCCTGCTGAACTGGCTTTTATTATTGCCGGTGAATTATTAGACGAATTAGAGGCGGCTGAGGTTGATTTTGAAGCTACTGCCAAACAATTTGTGGATGTAGCCGCGGCTACCGACGAACCTACGGTGATGGAAACCCGCCCCGAACTGATAGTTGCCCTACGGGCTATGCTTCAGTTTATCGGGCTGCAACAAATTGCTGCACCGAGCGATGACCTGACTGCACTTATCAACACACTAAATGAACTGATCACTACTTCACTCAGTACCCTAAGAGCTTCGGACACCCGCGCAGAAAACAATAAGAAAAAAGATGCAGGTAAAACCGACCCAACAACTGCCGGTTAATTGAATTTCTAATGATAGCCTTGCTTGAAGGAGTGAGGCTATCATTATAAACTAACGAAATATTCCTGAAAATTCGAAAAAGAGTAGGGAGAGGAAGTCGAAGCTAGAGATAATAAGCAAGATTAATAAATATATCAATAAAAAGTTTATGAAATATTTAATTCAATTGTTAATAGTGCCGATTTGTTTGTACGCTATAGTAGCAAGTTCTAATTTTCCGCATATGACTAATGAAAGTGATTCGTCTCAAATTGTAAGTATTGAAAAAAAAAGACATGACCAAAACAAAAATGAGATTAATTCTTATTTTTTGAATCACTCATTGGTAGTAAAAGATAAAAATAATAGTGAACTTAAAAGAATTAAAATTTTTGCAGTTGATTCACTTTATCGAATAGTTCAATCACAAAATGAGAATAGCCTATTTATAGGGTTATCCTCATATGGTGATGCTATTTTCCAGTTTATGGGATTAATCGATTTAAAATCTAAAAAATGGATTATTTATAAAAATTTGGATTCGAAATCAGATGATTGGAGAAATTGTGTTTTACCAAATCCAAACTATTTAGGATCAACGAGTGATAATAAATATCACCTATTTGAAGGCGGTACTGGAGTGATTCGCGAATTTCAAATATATGATCAAAATGGAAATTTGGCAAAAAAAGGAAGTTATGTTATTGGAATTAAAAATATGGAATTTAAATGGGACTATTTAGACAGGCTTCAATATTTTGAAAGGTCTGATTCCTTCCCTAATAGTTTGCCAAAACCAAAAGAAAATTTTGGATATATTCAGAAAAAATATTGGTTTGATGGGAAAGATTCTTTAACACATGATTTTTTAGAAATATACTTTGAATGACATTCCTCATACTTACGTTTAATATTATTCTCATAATAATTGCATTTTAAAAATTTCTAAATTCAATTAAATCGAACTTATGAAAAAGCTTATTTTATTGGTCGTTTTGTTTTCGTTTTTAAAACCTTGTGTTTTTGCACAACAACTTGAAGTATTAAGCGGTCCATTTCTCGATTCTACTAATTATATTATTCCTCCGCCCTTATACAAAGAAGCTCAAAGAAGATTAGTAAAATCAGCCATAACCTCTTTATCTATTCCAGTAAATCATTTACAAAATCAACAATGTAATAAATCGTGGAGTAGCGATCCCTATGGTATAGGTCCATGTAGCACTATATGTGGTAATGGTTGTGCATTAACCTGTGGTGCAATGTTGTTATATGCAAATGGTGTTAATGTTGATCCAGGACAGCTGAATGCTTGGCTTAAAAATAATAAGGGATATACTGATTGTGCACTAAATTGGGATAATAATGGCATTGCTAAATATCCAGGAAGAACGCTGACTTGGGTGGGATTTGCTTTATATAATATTTCATATATTAAAGGAGAAATCGATGCAGGAAATCCTGTAATTGTAAATGTTAATAATTCTAGTGGTATACCATGCAAACACTATGTTACAATTTATGGTTACAATAATCAAGGAGCAAGTTCAAGCGATTTTTTAGTTTCAGATCCAGGAACTGTAACATATCCTAAAAGTTTGTCAGAATACACAATTTGCTCAGGATCACCATTGAGAATATATCATAATGTTTCTAACATAATAATCCCTCCACCTTCCAATGATGATTGTCCCGGAACACCTATAACTTCTAATGGCGCATGTTTGTCTGGAGAAACTGTAACTAATGCAACAGCTTCCGGAAAATCTAAAGGTTCATGTGATGCATACACAGGAACGCCTTCACTTGCCGATGTTTGGTATTACTTTCAAGCAAAATCAACAAGTCACACAATTACTGTTCATAATCTGGGAAATCTCGATGCTGTTGTTATGGCATATAGTTCATGCTCTTCCAGCACTCCTATTAATGGGGGATGTGCTGAAATTACGGGAACCGGCGATGCAACCTTATCAATTTCTGGATTAACAATTGATAATTATTATTATATTAGGGTATATGACTATGGAAATGTAAATGCAACAAATGGAATTTTTGAAATATGTGTTACTCATTCTGCATCTGCCGCAACGGCTTCAATTAGTAATGTCACTTTTCCTAATTCTGTAGATATTGGAGGGACATTTACCTTGAATTATTCAATTGCAGCAACAGGTGCAATGAGCAATGTATTGTTAGGAGCTTCTATTAGACGTAATGGTATTGACTATAGCAATGCTTCAAATGATGCAGTTGTTTTACTTGCAAATGGAACTAATACAAAACCTCGTTCCTTTAATTTAAGTGCAGCTACCCCAAATTCACCAGCGGCAGGAGTTTATGATGTAATAGTTGCTCTTTGGAGCGATAAAAATGGGAATGGTATTATTGATGCTGGTGATTTACAACTTGATTCATATACAAGTAGCAATAAATTGACTATCAATGCTTCCTGCATCACACCTGGAACACCTTCCAACGCGACAGGCACTCAAACAGGTCAAACCACCGCAGACCTGTCATGGTCAGCAGGAAGTCCAACTGGTAGCTCAACAGTTACTTACTATTGGGTTGTTGGCACCAGTTCTACGGTTGCATATGGTAGCGGAGCTGCTCAGGGGACTACCACCGGAACAACGGCTTCAGCAACTGTGCTTTCTCCAGGGACTACATATTACTTGAGAGTATATGCAAAAACGAGTTGTGATGGAACAATTTCAGGATATAGAACATCCTCTTCATTTACAACTGACGCTTCCTGCACCACTCCTGGAACACCGACAAGTGCAATAGGCACTCAAACTGGG
>JADGPS010000033.1 GCA_017882285.1 Paludibacter sp.
TTTTTTAATCCGCTTACAAATTCAATTTACACTACTGAATTTTCCAATAATCCCTTTTGACTTGAATTTGTGCATGGCAAAAGTAATGAAATTTATTTAAAATATTGTAAGTAGCGGAATACAATTCCTTATAATACAAGAAGGTGGGATAAAAAAATCCAACCAACCAGCTCAACCATTTTCTCATTTTATTAATGACATATCAATGCGGACGGACTTTTGCTCCGGACAACATACTGTTTTGAAAAATAAATCTTTTGGTTGCAATTATTTTGTCTTGTAAAATCATTGTTTTACACTAAAATTTCCAAACTAAACCCTTTCTCTCTTTTTGGGGTCGGAGGCGGTCAAAACCTTTAATATAACATAATATACTGTAATTTCGATTAACAACCCTTTTTTAATTAGATTATATCAACTTGGTTTTCTGCAATTTAGAAGAAATGCAACCCCGGGATTGCAATAAGTGGCACGAAGGCTTCGAACCGGTTTTTTACCAAAAATAATTCGTTGAATAGAAAAATTTGTCGTTCCTTTGCAACCGTTTTTTAGGCAAACAAAATTTATTCATATCTATGAGCAGTTTATCTCTTTTCCTTACCGTATTCCTCACCGGAATCATATTGGTAATTGCCGGATTAGGCATAGCCATTCTCTTAGCACCACATTCATTCAATCTTCAAAAAGGCGAACCTTATGAGTGTGGTATTCCGACACACGGAACGTCGTGGATGCAGTTTAAAGCCGGTTATTACCTGTATGCTATTCTGTATTTGATGTTCGATGTGGAAACCATTTTCCTGTTTCCCTGGTCGACTATTGTTCGTGATTTGGGATTTGTAGGATTGTACAGTATTTTGTTTTTCATCGTGATTCTTGGGTTGGGACTTGCCTATGCCTGGAAGAAAAATGTATTAAAATGGGAATAGAAAATATCAATATAAAAGGAATTCCTACGGAAGAATTCAACGACAATGAGTATCTTGAAAACTACATTAAAGAACTGGAAGCCAATGGTGTAAATGTTGTTTTGAGTAAACTGGATGATTTAATCAACTGGGGTCGTTCTAACTCGGTTTGGCCGTTGATTTTCGCTACAAGTTGTTGTGGTATTGAGTTTATGGCTGCTGCAGCCGCTCATCACGATATTGCCCGCTTTGGTATGGAAGTTACGCGTAACAGTCCTCGTCAGGCCGATTTAATGATAGTTGCCGGAACTATGGTTCACAAAATGGCTCCGCTTATCCGTCGTGTATACGACCAAATGGCTGAACCTAAATATGTATTGGCCATGGGTGCCTGTGCTATCTCGGGTGGTCCGTTTGTCAATTCATACCATGTGGTCAACGGTGTTGACCAGATTATTCCGGTGGATGTGTATGTTCCGGGTTGTCCTCCACGCCCGGAATCGTTGTTTTATGGCTTGATGCAATTGCAGCGTAAGATTAAGGTAGAACAATTTCTGGGAAATAAACAAAGATAGTTGATAGTTTATAGTTGGTAGTTTATAGTTCAGAAAACAACCACAAAGTGGTTGAATATGAATAACCCTCAGTGAAACTGGGGGATGAAAAGACCCAACAAACCACAACCCCGGAGGGGTTGAACATAGGAAAGTTAGACATTGGATTTAGACTTAAAGAAAGACATTCGACATATATATAATGGAAAAAATAAAAGAGTTAATACTTACAACTGTACCAGAGGCTGTTATTGAACAAAAGCAAAAGCTGACAGTAACAGTTACTTACGACAAGTTGCATCTGTTGGCAAAAACGCTGAAAGAGAATGCAGCATTGCCTTTTGACACGCTGGTATTTTTAATTGGTATGGACCGTGGAGAAGAACTGGGTGTAAACTATCTGCTTTCTCCGTCTAGCGATCTTTCGAAAGAAATCGTTTTGAAAACGGGAACCACCGACCGCGAAAATCCTTTGTTGTATTCCGTTACCGACTTGTTTGAAACAGCACACTACAACGAACGTGAAGTGTTTGCATTATTCGGAATCCGTTTTATCAACAATCCGGATATGCGCAAGTTCTTTCTGAACGGCGATTGGGTTGGTTATCCATTCCGTAAAGACTACGATACAAATCCCGAACTGAATCCGCTTTCGATCGAAAGTAAAGATATTATTGACATTGCACCACGTATTATGGAAGTTGATGGCAAACTGGTTGAAGAAGAAGTCAACATCTTTGGAGAAGACGATTATATTATCAATATAGGTCCGCAACACCCTGCCACACACGGAGTAATGCATTTCCGCACATCTTTGGATGGAGAAATTGTGAAGAAAATTGATATACACAGCGGTTATATCCACCGTGGCATTGAAAAACTAAGCGAAGCTCTTACTTATCCACAAATTCTTCACTTTACCGACCGTCTGGATTACCTTTCTGCAAACATTAACCGTCACGGGTTGTGTATGTGTGTGGAAAAAGCCACCGAAATTGAAGTTCCGGAACGGGCACAATATATCCGTACCATTATGGATGAATTGAACCGCATGGATTCACACTTATTGGCATGGGCATGCCAAACTAATGACCTTGGTGCAACAACCGCCTTTATCTACGGTATGCGTGAACGTGAAATTATCCTTGATATTTTCGAAAAAACCTGCGGCGGACGTTTGATTATCAATCAAAACGTGATTGGTGGCGTGATGTTCGATATTTATGCCGATTTCCAGAAAGACGTGAAAGCGTTCATTATCTATATGCGCGATAAACTAAAAGAATACGACCGTTTCTTCTCGCACAACGTGATTGCTTTGGGTCGTATGATTGGAATTGGTAATCTTTCTAAAGAAGATACCATCAGCTATGCTGTAACAGGTCCTGCCGGACGTGGTTCAGGTTGGTCTTGCGATATTCGTAAACATATTCCTTACGCACTTTACGATAAAGTGGATTTCAAAGAAGTAATCCGTACAGAAGGTGATTCGTATGCACGTTACCTGAACCGTTTGGATGAAATTGAACAATCGCTTCATATTATAGAACAATTGATTGACAATATTCCTGAAGGTGATATTTGTGCCAAAACAAAAGCTATTATACGTCTTCCTGAAGGTGAATTTTATTCACGCGTTGAAGCTTGCCGAGGTGAATTTGGTGTATTTATCGAAAGCCGTGGAGACAAATTCCCATACCGTTTGAAATTCCGTTCACCTTCTATGGCACTTGTATCGGCAATGCCGTTGATCTGTAAAAACGAGAAATTATCTGACTTTATCGGTATTGGTGGTTCTATGGACTATGTAATTCCTGATATTGACAGATAATTAGTCGGTAGTTTATAGTTGGTAGTCGGTAGTTGCCTCCTGCATTATTAAAATTCGTGTAATTCGTTTTAATTCGAGAAATTCGTACATATATGATATTAAATTATTCGCAACCTTTAGAAATTACAAACCTGACAAGCTGGTTAGACACTACACTAAGAAGCAGTATGTCGGAGTTTTGGGTATTATTGATTGAATTTGTTTTGGTTGGCGTTGTTTTGTTGGCTGCTTATGCGGTAATTGCTTTGATTCTTATTTATGCCGAACGTAAGATCACCGCCTTCTTTCAGGCACGTTACGGACCGAACCGCGTTGGTAAATGGGGGCTATTGCAGAGTGTTGCCGACATGATTAAGATTTTGTTGAAAGAAATAATAAAGATCAATCGTTCGGATCGTTTCTTATTCTTTGCAGCTCCGGTCTTTATGATTGTGGCTTCGATGCTTACATTTGGAGCAATTCCTTTCGGGAAAGGACTTAACGCTATCGATTTTAATATCGGCGTATTGTATGTAACAGCCGTTTCTTCATTGGGAATTATTGGTGTGTTATTAGCAGGTTGGTCAAGTAACAATAAATACTCCATGATTGGTGCTATGCGAAGCGGTGCCCAATTCGTAAGTTACGAACTTTCTGCCGGATTTGCTTTGATGACAATCGTTGTATTGGCAGGAACCATGCAATTCTCGACCATGATTGAAGGTCAACGGTATTGCTGGAATTTATTCAACGGACATATCTCTTCCATGATTGCTTTTATAATCTATTTAATTTCCGGCCATGCCGAAACAAACCGTGGTCCTTTCGACTTACCGGAAGCAGAATCGGAATTAACTGCCGGTTACCACACAGAATACTCGGGACTTCAATTCGGTTTCTACTACTTAGCCGAATACCTGAATATGTTTATCATTGCGTCTATAGCTACAACTGTATTTTTAGGTGGTTATATGCCAATTCAGGTTCATGGTTGGGATGCATTCAACGGCATTATGGCTATGATTCCTACCTATGTTTGGTTCTTCGGAAAAACAGCCGTTTTAATCTTCTTGAGTTTATGGGTTCGTTGGTCATTCCCACGTTTACGCATCGACCAGTTATTGAATCTGGAATGGAAATACCTATTGCCAATCAACTTAGTAAACATTGTATTGATGGTAATTTTAGTATTGACAGGATTGACATTGACAGACTTATTTCCGGGATTGTTTTAAAATGTCCCCTAACCCCCTGAAATGGAACTAAAAGAAAGCAATTGTAAATTGTAAATGATTAAATTGTAAATAAAAAAGATGAGTTCAGTATTAAAATATTTTTCAGGCTTATTTACCGGCATCAGGTCATTGCTTACAGGGATGGGTGAAACCTGGAAAGAGTTGTGGACAAAAAAAGTAACACAACAATACCCGGAAAACAGAGACACGTTGGTTATTTCAGATCGTTTCCGTTGCGAGCTAACCATGCCACACGACGAAAACAACGAACATGCCTGTACGGCTTGCGGTATTTGTCAAATAAATTGTCCGAACGGAACAATTGTTGTGACACCAAAGATGATAGAAACCGAAGATGGTAAACAGAAAAAAATTCTAGATACACACAAATGGGACTTGGGAATGTGTACATTTTGCAATCTTTGTGTAATTACCTGTCCTTCGAATGCTCTCAAATTTGAAAACACATTCGAAAATGCAGTATTTAACCGTGAAAAACTCAAACAACAATTGAATCACGAAGGTTCAAAAATGAGAGAGAAAAAGAAAGAACCGGTTGCTCCAAAAGTAGAAGAAAAAGAAACCCCAAACGCTTAATTTTAGAATTACAAAAGACGTAAAAACTCTTGACATAAGACTTTAGACTAAAAAAAAATATGGCACAACAAATTATATTTTTCGTATTAGCGGCAATTATAGCCATCTTTTCGATTCTGGCAGTGACTGCAAAACAAATTATTCGCTCTGCTACCTATCTGTTGTTTGTATTATTGGCCACAGCCGGTTTATACCTGTTGTTGGGTTACAATTATTTATTTGCTGTTCAAATTGCAGTGTATGCAGGTGGAGTAATGGTGTTGTTTATTTTTGCAATTTTACTGACAAACCGTCCGGGTGAAAACGTAAAAACAGAATTAGCTGTCCGCCGGGTGGCTGCAGGTGCAACTGCTTTAGTCGGTTTAGCTTTCTGCGGACATGTTATTTATTGGAATATCAAAAAGGTTTCAGAATTGGCTGTTCAGGCTGATATTACTCCGCAACAGTTGGGTCATTCCATGTTGGGAACCGACAAATACCAGTATTTATTACCTTTCGAAGTTATCAGTATTTTACTGTTAGCTTGTATTGTGGGTGCTATTATGATTGCAAGAAAACGATAATGTGATAGTAAACAAGTAGACAAGTTAACGAATAAACAACTAAACGAATCAACAATAAAATATATGAGTGATTTATTAACTAATTTATTATCAGGACCGGTGCCTATTGAAGCATACTTAGGTGTAAGTCTGATTATGTTCTTTGCCGGAGTATATGGCTTTTTATCGCGCAAAAGCATGCTGATGATTCTGATTTCTATCGAACTTATGCTTAATGCTGCCGATATCAACTTTGTGGTTTTCAACCGCTATTTGTTTCCGGGACATTTGGAAGGTTTTTACTTTGCATTATTCACCATTGCCATTGCGGCGTGTGAAACTGCTGTTGCTATTGCGATTATTATTAATATCTATCGCAATCTGACAAGCGTGGAAGTAGGCAACTTAGACCAAATGAAAGAATAAAAAACATTGACCATTTAATCATTTACAATTGACAGTCAACAAATTATTATGCAATATACATTATTGATTTTAGTACTTCCGCTTCTTAGTTTCATTGTGTTGGGACTGGTGGATTCGAAATGGAAGCCCAAGGTTGCCGGAACAATAGGAACAGTGGTTTTAGGTATCATCACTGCACTTTCGTATTTCGCAGCATGGGAATATTTTTCCATGCACAGAATTGCGGGTGTTTATGAAAAAATAATTCCTTTCAATATCGAATGGCTGCGTTTCACTGACTATTTACATATCAATTTAGGTATCTTACTCGATCCTATTTCGGTGATGATGTTGGTAGTAATTACTACGGTATCATTTATGGTAAACATTTACAGTCTTGGATACATGGTGAACGAAAAAGGATTTGAACGCTATTATGCTTTCTTATCGCTCTTTACTTTCTCCATGCTGGGACTGGTTGTTGCTACCAATATCTTCCAAATGTATATTTTTTGGGAATTAGTGGGTGTTTCGTCATACTTATTAATTGGATTCTATTATACAAAACCGTCAGCAGTTGCCGCTGCCAAAAAAGCGTTTATCGTTACCCGTTTTGCCGATTTAGGCTTTTTGATTGGTATTCTCGTTCTTTCGTTCTATACCAAAACTTTCGATTTCGGTATCCTGACTTCGGGTGATACAAGCGTTTTTGCAAGCACAGTCGGAGCATCTTTTATGGGAATTTCGGTTATGAGTTGGGCATTGGGACTGATATTTATCGGTGGTGCCGGTAAATCAGCCATGTTCCCTTTACAAATCTGGTTACCAGACGCAATGGAAGGTCCAACACCGGTTTCTGCTTTGATTCATGCTGCAACCATGGTAGTTGCCGGTGTATTTTTAGTGGCTCGACTGTTTCCACTTTATGTTGTTTATTCACCGGAAGTATTACACGGAATTGCTTATGTTGGTGCTTTCACTTCTCTGTTCGCGGCAATTATTGCTTGTGTACAAACCGATATTAAACGCGTACTTGCTTTTTCTACCATATCACAAATTGGTTTTATGATGGTTGGTCTAGGTGTTTCGGGTAATGGTGGTCATGAAGGAGTAGGTTACATGGCTTCTATGTTCCACTTGTTCACACATGCCATGTTCAAAGCTTTGTTATTCCTTGGAGCCGGTTCGGTTATTCACGCTGTTCGCAGCAACGAAATGAGCCACATGGGTGGACTTCGGAAATATATGCCAATCACGAACATTACTTTTCTTATTGCATGTCTGGCAATTGCCGGTATTCCCCCCTTCTCCGGATTTTTCAGTAAGGACGAAATACTTTCGGCCTGTTATGAATTCAGCCCATACATGGGTGCAACCATGACTTTCATTGCTGGTCTGACTGCTTTCTATATGTTCCGTTTGTATTTCAATATCTTCTGGGGTAAAGAACACAAACATCAGCACACCCCACACGAATCTCCATTTGCCATGGCATTGCCGCTTGTTTTTCTCGCAACTGTAACCGTTTTAGCAGGCTGGATTCCTTTTGGTCATTTTGTTACCAGCGATCGTGCCAATTATGATATTCATTTAGATTTTACTGTTGCAACCATAAGCGTATTAATTGCAGTATGTTCAATTACTTTGGCAATAATCATGTACCGCAAAGAAAGTAAAGTTCCAAAAAGACTGGCAACTACTTTTTCCGGTTTACACAAAGCAGCAACCAATCGTTTCTATATCGACGAAGTATATATATTCATTACCAAGAAAATTATTTTCAATAATATATCACTTCCTTTAGCCTGGTTCGACCGTCATGTGATTGACGCTACTATGAACGGCATGGCAGGTACCACGCAATGGGTATCGGTTAAAATTAAAGGATTCCAATCTGGTCAGGTACAACAATATGCGTATGTATTCCTGTTGGGAACATTGATTATCACTGCATTGGTACTAATTTTTTAGACCCCTAACCCCTAAAGGGGATAAGAATTGGTGGTTAAAACAAAACAATACTAACATCTCAACTCCCCTTTAGGGGATGGGGGTAATTTTATATTATATGAACTTTTTATCCTTATTCGTTCTCATTCCGGTTTTAATGATGTTGGGCTTGTTCGTCTCGAACAGTCGTAAGCAAATTCAATTCATCACAGCCACGGGAGCATCGCTTTTACTTATTCTATCGGGTATCATCACCTATATGTACCTCACCGAACGAGCAGCAGGAAATGTAGCAGAAATGCTTTTTACTGCCGATACCGTTTGGTATGCTCCTTTCAATATCCACTATTCGGTTGGCGTTGATGGTATATCGGTAGCCATGTTGATCCTGTCGTCTATCATAGTTTTCACTGGAGTTTTTGCTTCGTGGAAAATTGATCCGCTTCCGAAAGAGTTCTTTTTATGGTATAGCTTATTATCGATCGGTGTTTACGGATTCTTTATCTCAACCGATTTGTTTACCATGTTTATGTACTATGAAATTGCCCTGATTCCAATGTACTTGTTGATTGGTATCTGGGGAACAGGTAGAAAAGAATATTCTGCCATGAAACTGACATTAATGTTGATGGGCGGTTCGGCACTATTATTAGTTGGTATTTTAGGAATATATTATACTTCAGGTGCAACCAGCATGAATTTACTGGAAATTGCCAAAATGAAGATTCCACTAACAGCACAATATTATTTTTTTCCACTAACATTTCTGGGATTTGGTGTATTAGGAGCTTTGTTTCCTTTCCATACATGGTCTCCCGACGGTCATGCCTCCGCACCTACTGCGGTTTCGATGTTACACGCAGGTGTATTGATGAAACTGGGAGGTTACGGTTGTTTCCGTGTAGCCATGTATTTAATGCCTCAGGCTGCTCACGAAATGGCATGGTTTTTCTTAATCTTAACCGGTATCAGTGTGGTATACGGAGCATTTGCTGCTATTCATCAAACCGACTTGAAATATATCAATGCTTATTCTTCGGTTAGCCACTGTGGATTGGTACTTTTTGCCATTCTGATGATGAACGAAACTGCAGCCACAGGTGCCATATTACAAATGCTTTCGCATGGTTTAATGACAGCCTTATTCTTTGCTTTGATTGGAATGATTTACGGACGGACTCATACACGACTAATTACTGAGATGGGTGGATTGATGAAAGTTCTTCCGTTTTTGGGTGTTAGTTATGTAATTGCCGGTTTGGCTTCGTTGGGATTACCCGGATTAAGTGGTTTTGTTGCTGAAATGACCATTTTCTTTGGTTCATTCCAACATACTGATACTTTCCATAGGGTAATGACAATTATAGCTTGTATGTCGATTGTTATTACGGCCGTATATATTTTGCGTGTAGTTGGGAAGATTTTATTTGGAGCAATACAAGATGCACATCATGAGCATTTGACCGATGCTACCTGGTTCGAACGGATTTCAGTTGTTACTTTGATTATTGCCATTGTTGCTATTGGTTCTGCACCATTCTGGATTTCAGGCATGATTCACGAAAGTGTTATTCCAGTAATTAGTCATTTAGCAAAATAAAAGCAGACAAGAAAGTAGACAAATTGACGTGTAAACGAGTTCACAACTTACCGATTCAACAATTAAACGAATAAACAATTCAACAAGATATGGATTATAGTAGTTTTTTACAAATGCGCGAGGAGTTCTCACTGTTGGCAGTGATGGTCTTCCTTTTAGTTTACGATATATTTGCGGGTGAAAAAGGATTGAAATATTTTCAACCGGTGGCATTGGTATTATTGACAGTTCATACCGTGTTGAATTGCATGCCACGCGATGCATTTGAAGTTGCAGGTGGTATGTATCAATATGTTCCCATGCAGACTTATGTGAAGAGTATTTTGAATATTGGAACAATCATTGTTTTACTGCAAGCTCATAAATTTCTGAACGAAGATGCCAACCGCATTAAACGTGGTGAATTCTATTTCCTGACCCTATCAACTTTGTTGGGAATGTATTTCATGATTTCGTCGGGCAACTTCCTGATGTTCTTTATCGGACTCGAAACTGCTTCCATTCCAATGGCTACGCTGGTTGCTTTTGATAAATACAACCGCAAATCAGCCGAAGCCGGTGCCAAGTACATTCTTTCTGCTGTATTCGCTTCAAGTATTTCGGTATTCGGTATGTCGTTGATCTACGGTTCAACCGGAACATTATACTTTACCGATCTTGCAACATTAATTACCGGAACGCCACTTCAAATCATGGCATTTGTGTTCTTCTCGGTAGGTTTATTCTTCAAAATATCATTGGTTCCTTTCCACCTTTGGACTCCTGATGTGTACGAAGGCTCACAAACAAACATTACTTCGTATCTTTCGGTTATCTCTAAAGGTGCGGCCGTATTTGTTTTATTTACCTTGTTGATAAAAGTTTTTGGTAACCTCGTTACACAATGGCAACCTATTTTATACGGACTTGCCGTGGTAAGCATCACCGTAGCTAACGTGTTTGCCATTCGTCAACAAAACCTGAAACGTTTTCTGGCTTTCTCATCTATCTCACAAGCAGGTTATATTCTCCTGGCAATCATTAGCGGTTCGGCGATGGGAATGGCTTCGTTGGTATATTACGTGTTGGTGTATATGTTCTCCAATTTAGCTGCATTCGGTGTTCTTTCGGTAATTGAAAATCGTACAGGGAAAGTTCAAATGAGCGATTACAATGGTTTATATCAAACTAATCCACGTCTCAGCTTTGTAATGATGCTGGCATTGTTCTCGTTGGCAGGTATTCCACCTTTTGCCGGGTTCTTTAGTAAATTCTTTGTGTTTTCGGCAGCAGCTGCTCAGGGATATTACGTGTTGGTATTTATTGCCTTATTAAATACCATCTTATCTTTGTATTACTACCTGTTGGTTATTAAAGCCATGTTTCTGAACAAAAGCGAAAATCCGATTGAAAACATAAAAAGCGATTTTCCTGTAAGAATAAGCTTAGTGGTTTGTACACTGGGTATTTTACTGGTTGGCCTGTTCAGCACTATTTACAATCAGATTGCAGTGCTTAGTTTTGGAATGTAAAACAGAATTTACCGTAAATAAACTAACACCCGATATAACATTTGCTTATATCGGGTTTTTAGTAATTACCGAATAATAATCTGAAAACTGAAAAAAGATATATGAGATATGTACATAATTTCACTAAAAAAATATGTAATTTTGCCACTTAAATGATATTGTTGCAATTAGTCTATCTTTGTTGTGTTAGGTTAATTTATTATTTTATTAAGGTACCAAATAACAACTTTCAGAAAACCTTAAAATATTTATAAATAATAATCTTTCCGCAATTCAATAATTAGAGCAGAATGATTTAAAATTAATATAATGCTGGTTTATTGTCTTTTGAAATAGCAATGTAAATTAGAATACGAAAAAAATGGAAATTAATAATAAAGGAACTCATCTGACGAATTACAGCTTTATTGGTGTAATTGTCACATTAGGAATTGTTTACGGAGATATCGGGACATCTCCACTTTATGTTATGAAAGCAATTCTTAATGCCAATAGAAATATTGATACTAACTATATTATCGGAGCCATTTCCTGCATTATCTGGACATTAACATTGCAAACTACAGTAAAGTATATTTTAATCACTTTAAGAGCAGATAATAATGGAGAAGGTGGAATTTTAGCTTTGTATGCTTTAATACGTAAAAACAAAAAGAAATGGCTTTATGCAATTGCAATTATTGGTGCCAGTACTTTAATCGCTGATGGTATCATAACTCCGGCAATTACGGTTGTTTCTGCAATTGAAGGATTGAGAGGGATTAATCCTGATACTCCAGTTGTACCAATAAGTATTATTATTATTTCAGTTTTGTTTTTCATTCAACAATTTGGCACTAAAGCGATTGGAAAATCATTTGGACCGATTATGGTTCTTTGGTTCACTATGTTAGGTGTGTTGGGATTCCTTCAAATTTTCAATTTTACAGCTATTTTAAAAGCCTTTAATCCATATTATGCAATTGCACTGTTAGTAAACTATCCTAATTGGTTTTTGATTCTAGGAGCAGTTTTTTTATGTACAACAGGGGCTGAAGCACTTTATTCTGATTTAGGGCATTGCGGAATCGTAAATATTAGGATAAGTTGGATTTTTGTAAAAACAATGCTGATATTAAACTACTTAGGACAAGGAGCATGGATTTTGACACACCTAAATAATTTAAATGAAACCACGAATCCATTTTATGCGATAATGCCGGAAGGGTTTCTGTTTTTTGGAATAATGCTTGCAACAGCAGCGGCTGTCATTGCCAGTCAAGCACTCATAAGTGGTTCATTTACAATTTTCAGCGAAGCAATGAATTTAAATTTTTGGCCACGTCAAAAAATAAAATATCCTACACAAGTTAAAGGGCAATTATATATTCCTTTCGTTAACTCATTTTTATTCGTTTTTTGTGTAATTATGGTTCTTTTCTTCCAAAATTCAAGTAATATGGAAGCAGCTTATGGTTTATCTATTACTATTACTATGTTGATGACTACAATATTGCTTGCATTTTATCTTAAAACTCAGAAAGTTAAGACTGTTTTTATTGTTCCGTTCATAATAGTTTTTTTAACTATAGAATTGTCATTTTTCACGGCTAATATGTTTAAATTCTTGCACGGAGGTTGGGTTACAATTTTTATTGCCACAACAATTGGTTTTGTAATGCTCGTTTGGTTTAATGCACGAAAAATAAAAAATAAACACATGCAGTTTCTTAAGATTAAGTCTTTTTTTAAGATTTTATCAGACATAAAGCATGATGAATTAATTCCAAAGTATTCAACTAATTTAGTATATTTGAGTAAAGCTAATTTGGAGTCAGAAATTGAAGGTAAAATAATGTTCTCAATCATCAATAAACAGCCAAAACGTGCAGATCATTACTGGATTTTGCATATTGATCACTTAGATAATCCAACAACATTTGAATATACTTTTGAACAACTGATACCCGATACATTATTTCGTGTTAACTTAAGATTGGGTTTTAGGATTCAACCCCTGATAAATCTATATTTTAGACAAATTGTAGAAGAATTGGTTAAAAGTAAAGAATTTGACCTCACCAGTAAATATCCTTCTTTACAAAAAAATCATATTCCGGGCGATTTCAGATTTATTATTATCCACCGGGTTTACAATTATGAACACTCTTTTAAATTTAAAGAAAAAGTCACCATGAATTTATATAATCTCATCAAGACATTAGGTATCAGTGATATAAAATCTTTCGGATTAGACACGAGCAACGTTATGATTGAAACTGTACCATTAGTCGTTAAATCAGAATATAAAAATAGAATCAAGAGAGTGAAAATGTAATAGGATTTATAATTCGAAAAAGAATAAAAAAAAGAGACTGCCTCAAATTATTCTGAGGCAGTCTCTTTTAATATTAATAGTTACGATATCTTTTCTATTTCTTCTTGTAGGTCAATTTCATTTCCCTTTTTGTCGTAAAATTTGTATTGTAAAAAACCTAGTTTTTGCGAGGCTATAACTTTACATCCTTTTCCGAATTTTCGTTTCCACTGCCACTTCATCGAGATTAAACCTTTAGAGATAAAGGCATCTACGTAGGGATGAACCTGCAATGTAAACTCTTTAATTAGTAATTTGTTAACCAAAAAATCAATTTTACTTTCCAATTGGTCGGTAAACAGAATCGATGGTTTGGTTCGTCCGTTGCCATAGCAAGTCGGACAGGTTTCTTCAATATCAATATGAATCACGGGCCGGACACGTTGTCGTGTCATTTGCAATAAACCGAATTTACTCAAAGGCAAAATATTGTGTTTGGCTCTGTCGTTGACCATATTTTCACGCATTCTGTCGAAGAGTTTCTGTCGGTTTTCAGTCTCGTGCATATCAATAAAATCTACCACGATAATGCCCCCCATATCGCGCAATCGGAGTTGACGGGCTATTTCGTCTGCAGCTGCCATATTTACATCCAAGGCATTGTCTTCTTGTCCATTTCCTGCTTTAGAACGATTACCGCTGTTAACGTCAACAACATGCAGAGCTTCGGTGTGTTCTATAATCAGATAAGCACCGTTTTTAAACGATACGGTTTTACCAAAAGCTGATTTGATTTGTTTGGTTATACCAAAGCTATCGTAAATCGGGGCTTCATCCTGATATAGTTTTACAATGTCTTTTCGATCTGGTGCAATTAGTTCTACGTAATCACGTACTTCGGTATAAACCGCCGGATCGTTGATATGAATATGCTTAAAACTTGGGCTGAATAAATCTCTAATTATTCCTACCGTGCGACCTAATTCTTCTAAAATAAGCGAAACTCCTTTCGTTTGTTGTGTTTTGGCGATAGCTTCTTCCCAGCGTTTTCCCAAAATTTTCAACTCATTATCGAGTTCAGCTACTTTTTTCTCTTCGGCAACTGTTCGGACAATAACCCCAAAACCCTTTGGTTTAATGCTCTGAATCAATTGTTTGAGACGTTGTCGTTCTTCTTCCGTTTTTATTTTTTGCGAAACCGACACTTTGTCGGCAAAGGGAATCAGAACTAAAAACCGTCCGGCTATAGAAATTTCGGCTGTCAATCGGGGACCTTTGGTTGAGATAGGCTCTTTGGTCACTTGTACCAAAATATCCTGTCCCGGTTTTAGAATGTCATTGATTGAACCGTTTTTTTCTATTTCCGGTTGCAGTTTTGTTTTTTGAATAGCAGGCGTCTTTTTACGGTCGCTCAGCGCCTGCGTTGTAAATTGAGTAAGGGTGTTGAAATTGGAACCTAAATCAAGATAATGTAGAAAAGCGTCTTTTTCGTAACCAACGTCCACAAAGGCTGCATTTAAACCGGGCATTATTTTTTTTACCCTTCCCAAGTAGATATTTCCCACGGCGAACTGTTCTTCGCGTCCTTCCTGGTTAAGTTCTACAAGGCGTTTGTCTTCGAGCAGCGCAATAGAAATTTCAGATGGTTTAACATCTACTACTAGTTCGCTATTCACTTTTTATTATTTTTGATTGGGTTTGTTTTAATAAACAAAAAAACAAACTTAAAGCCAAGATATTTGCTTATAAGTTTGTTTTCTTTGACTTTAAAGATAAAGACCTTAAGACTTATTTCTTTTTATGTCTATTTTTTCTTAGTCTTTTTTTACGCTTATGCGTTGACATTTTATGTCTTTTTCTTTTTTTACCGCTTGGCATCTGAATAAATTTGTTTTATGAGAAAATTATTTTACTACGCTCACGAAAGTTTTAGCTGGTTTGAACGAAGGAATGTTGTGAGCAGGAATAATGATTGTTGTGTTTTTAGAAATGTTACGAGCAGTTTTTTCAGCACGTTGTTTGATAACAAAGCTGCCAAAACCTCTTAAATACACGTTGTCATTTTTAGAAAGAGAAACTTTTACAGTTTCCATAAAAGCTTCTACAGTTGTTAATACAGTGACTTTGTCAATGCCTGTATTTTTAGCAATTTCGTTTACGATGTCTGCCTTAGTCATTTTAGTAATTTTTTATAAGTTAGTTAATTGAAGAATGATTCCTTTTTTTTATTCAAACGAACTGCAAATATATTGCTTTTATTCTGATTAAAAAACAATTGCAGTCTTTTTTTTTTCAAAAAAGTTGATTTTATTATTTTTTATCACCTTTTTCATTCAATAATTTCTCCATTTCGGGAATACTCAGATTTTTGCCTATTATTTTACCGCTTTTATCAATCAGAACCGTACTTGGAATTGAATTTACTGCATAAGCTCTGGAACCTTCACACTTCCTCCCTTTTAAATCAGATACCAGTTTCCATTCAATTTTATTGGTAGAAACTGCTCCGATCCATGCTTCTTTACTGTCATCGAGTGAAACTCCTAATATTTCCAGTTTTGTTCCTTTATATTTTGCATAAAATGCTTGAAGTTCCGGCAAAAATTGCATACAAGTACCACACCAAGAAGCCCAAAAATCAACTAAAACATAATCGGTTTTTCCAACCAAGTCCGACAAAGCCAATGTCCCGCCAGTTAAAGTCGGTAGTTTAAAATCGGTAAACTGTTGTCCGACTGCAACTTTCTTTTCAACTTCCATATCAGCCATTATTTCCTGAATTCGTTTTACATTTTTTGTTTCTGCATTCATCAAACCAATAATTGCTTCCTTTTCAGCAAGGTTCATTCCATAAAACGAATTCATGAATACATGAGTACCAACCAACGTATTCACATGCTCAGTCGAGAATTTTTTGTCAATGCTCACTTCTTCCTGGTTTAGTTTGTCCATTTCCTTGGCAAACGCCATTTCCTGTTCAGGGGTTTTCACACTGTCTTTATGAGTTTTATTAAAAGTTTCTACTTTCATATTGAATGCGTTTTTCTCATCCTGATAAATCTGAAACACATTATTTTGCTCAGTTCCTTTAAAAACCATAAATCCGGTAGTATCAATTACAACTGTTATTTTACCGTTTTCAAGTATAAATGCCTGACGGACTTTATTATTAGTCGGATAAACATAAGCAAGATAAGCGATTTTAGCGGTATCAGCTATACCTTTAAAACTGAATTTACCGTTTTCAATAACTGCACTATCCAACACTATCCATTCGCGATTAACGCGTTCTTTAATAAAAATGGATTTTCCATTCAACGCTTTATTATCAACTGTACCGTTAATTGTAAAGTCTGAATTTTTACAAGACCACACGCAAAGCGCTACAAATAAAATCAATAGGATTTTTTTCATAATATTATTGGTGTTTTAATGAATTGAATTTTGGAGGTTGGGTTGAAGAGCTTACCTTTGCCTGCAAAGATGCGAATAATTTCATTATTAAGCAATTAATAATTGGTATTTTTATACAAAATTTAATTTAAATGGAAAATCCAAACACATATATATACATTTCCAACATTCTAACGAGCTGGTATCAGGCAAATAAACGCGATTTACCATGGCGTAGTATTTCCGATCCGTATAAAATATGGATTTCAGAAATTATTCTCCAACAAACCCGAGTGAATCAGGGATTAGATTATTACCTGAGATTTGTTGAGCGATTTTCGGGTGTCAAGGAACTGGCGGAAGCAAATGAAGATGAAGTGCTCAAATACTGGCAGGGATTGGGTTATTATTCGCGTGCCCGAAATTTACATAAAGCATCACTTCAAATTTCAACAAAATTTGAAGGTAATTTTCCTCAAAACCATAGCGCTGTGCTTCAACTTTCAGGAATTGGCGATTATACGGCAGCTGCCATCTGTTCATTTGCCTATAATCAACCTTATGCCGTAGTTGATGGAAATGTATATCGGGTCTTATCTCGATTATTCGGAATAGAAACCCCGATTGACAGTAGTAAAGGGAAAAAGGAATTTGCAGAAATTGCACAGCATTTACTTCCGAAAAGTGAATCCGGATTACATAACCAAGCCATTATGGAATTTGGAGCATTACAGTGTATCCCTGCTTCACCTGATTGTAATAATTGTCCGTTAAAGTCAGTATGTCAGGCATTTGAATTAAATCTGGTTACTATTTTGCCGATAAAATTACAGAAAACAAAAGTTTCCAACCGTTATTTCAATTATCTTTTTATCAAATACAATGACGAAACTTTTTTGCAAAAAAGAATTGCTAAAGATGTTTGGCAGAATTTATATGAATTTCCTTTAATTGAATCTGATCAATTAGTTGAAATAACGGATTTAATTGAATCAGAAAAATTTAAAAATCTTTTTCAAGGAATTAGTCAGGTTGAAATTATAAAAAAATCAAACCCGATGAAACATATTCTGACTCATCGGGTGATTTTTGCTCAATTTATAACTGTAACTGTTTCAGAATTAAACAATAAACTCCAAAAATTAGTTCAAATTCCATTGAATGAAATCGACAGGTTTGCAGTTTCAAGATTAATGGAATTATTTCTTGAAAGCTTGATTAAATCTAATTCTTAGTGAAAAAATACTTCATTACCATTTTCTCAAGATCTACATATTCCTGATATCCCAATTCCGTTTTATAACCGGTCGTGCTTCCGATAAAAACTAAGGTCGGCATTGCATTCACATTAAAACGCCGAGCTAATTCAGGTTCTTTATCCACGTCAATTTCATATATTATCAATTTCCCGTTATACTTTTCCTGAATGGCTTGGAGATGGGGTGCCAACATTTTACAAGGTTTACACCACGTGGCATAGAAATCCAAAATGATAGGTGTTTTACCCACCCTTTTAAACGTTTTGTCCGTATCAAAATTCCAAACTTTTTGTTTAAAGCTCTTCAAATTTAATTCTACAATTTCCACTTTCGCAGGTTTTTGTGCCACAGCCACATAACTTGCTATGAAACAAAACAGTAACAGTTGAATTGTCTTTTTCATTTTCCTGATTTTATTTTATTTTTACTTCTGTTTATTTGTTCTATTCTAAAACTCGCTTTCTTTATTTCTTTTTGAAGTTGCACTACATCTTTCTTCACTTTCCACAAATGATAGGTTTCGACAATCGCTTTTCTATCTGCATCTGACAAATAATAAATGTAAGACTTTTTCCCATGTAAAGTTACCTTAATTTGTTTAGCGGTGGATTGGGTTATAAATGCTATAACACCTTTGTCTGCTTGATTTTTAAATGTTACTGCTTCGAAATGTAAACTGCCATCGTCGAAACCGTGATAATTCGGATCTGAAGAACTTATCGTATCAGTGTGTGCAAATAAATCATTTGAAGACACTTCAATTGAACCATGCTCTATTTTCCCGCCACAATAATTGCTAATCAAATAAAAATCAGCATTTTCATCCACGTACGTTTTCAAGTAAGTTCGATTGGCATTGTTTTCAGTTTGTTGTGTTTTATAAACGTAATTGCCTATTTCCTGGTATTTTTCGTTTTTTTCAAATCGGAAATTCTTTTGAATTGAATCCATTTCATGAATTTTTCCGGGCAAAATACTGTCGCAATAAACCTGTGAACGGGCACTTTCGCGCCGAATTATAGTATCTTCCAACGCTGCTGCAATTCTACGTTTTTCCACTAGCATTGGAAAGCGTTTATGAATGCTGTCAATTTCAATTTTGGCGGAGTTTAATGAATTCTGATCAATTAACATCTGAATATCTGCAAGAAGTTTATCTGCCTGTTTTTCTTGTGCATGACGAGAATCACACGAAAACAGACTTATCGCTAAAATTAAATTAAAAGTTATTTTTAAAATTTTATTCATTTTGTTTTTCTAAAAATAGGATTAAAATTGATTTCAAGTATAATTTCAAATTTAAACTCACAAAACGGTTTTATAGTATTAATTTCATATCATTTTGCAAATTTACTTCAAATATTCAGAAATACCAATAAATATAGAATTTTGGAATTCAAAAGTATTTTTAGTTATGAAAAATATAAATAATCTCAAGTAACTTTATTAAAATATTTAAAAAAGTGAAATTTAAAAAAAACACATGATTTTGAAAGCAATTTTATTAACTCAATGTATATATACTATATTTTGCTTATCTTTGTTTCAAATTTCTCAAAAAATTCCTACCAATGCGAATCTCAATTTATAGGTTATTATTCCTTTTGATGTTAGTTATACAGTTGACTTCATGTATCACTACATATCAAACAAATTATTTACAAACTCAAAAAAAAATTACTTCTACCTATAATGATACATTTTCTTATCAGGATTACCGATTAAAAGAAGGTGACAGACTATATGTTCAGGTTTATTCTACTGATGATAAAACAAATATACTTTTTAACGGATCGACGAATTCCGGATCTCAAATTATGTCAAATTCCAATGGGTCAAATGACAACTTAGATTTATATTCTTATTTGGTTCAAACTAATGGCAGCATTACTTTTCCAATAGTTGGAGAAATCTATGTTAAAAACAAAACGATACGCAAAACTAAGGAAATAATTGAAAATGCTATTAAGCCAATTCTAAAAATAAATTCTGTTGATGTTCGTATGGTTGGACGAACTTTTAGTATAATTGGATCAGGTAAATCAGGTCGTTTCTCATTTCCTAGAGAAAAGGTTAATATTTATCAGGCATTAGCAATGGCCGGTGATTTAGGATTATACACCGACCGAAGTAAAATAAAGATTTTACGTGCTACTGAAAAAGGGAACGTTATAAAAACATTTGATGTTAGAAACGTAAATATAATTAATTCAGAATTTTATTACCTTGAGCCGGATGATATTATTTTCCTTCAACCATTAAATCAACAATTTTTCAGGGCTACTACCTTTTGGACAACCCTTTCCACAGTCATCACAACTGTTTCGCTTGGAGTCGGTATATATTCTTTAATTATGCCTCGTCCTAAATAGTCTGAAATTATATAAAATTTCTGTTATAATCTGTTTATTAATGATTTATGAAAAATATAATTAGAATATTTGTACTTTTTATAGTGTTAATTTCACTATCATCGTGTTATAATTATAAAAGTTTACAATTATTACAAGAAGAACACTCATCACCGGTTTATAACAAATCAAATTACTCCGACTATCGAATTCAGGTAAATGATGAAATAATATATCGACTCATCACTTCGGATGAGACCATTTCGAAATTGATTTCGCCTCAAACCGGCGGATCAAGTCAAAATATGATGTCTTATCGGGTATATAAAGATAGTACAATTGATTTACCTTTTATTTCGCATATACCGATTGCCGGACTTACAATATCTGAAGCTACAAAAGTAATTGAAAATCGATTTAAAGAAATAATTCCTGATGCCGTAGTTAAATTGAGCCTTTCCAATAAAACATTTACAATTTTCGGAGATGCTGGTTCCGGTATTTTCCCAATTTACAAGGAAAAGTTGACTATTTTTCAAGCATTGTCAATGTCAGGTGATTTTAATGAAACGAGTGATAGAAAGCATATTCGAATTATTCGAGACACTGAAAAAGGAACTCAGATTTTGGAATTTGACATTCGACCAAAAAGCATTATAGACTCAAAATATTATTACATTTATCCGAATGATATTATTTATATTCAACGTGATTTTTCGAGTTTCTACAAAGTTAATAGTTATTCGGCTCTTTTAGGAGTATTCTCTTTTTCATTGTCTTTATTATTTAGCGTTTTAACGTATACAAAATAAAAGAAATTAAAAAATAGATTTATTATCTGATTTAAAATAAAGAGAAAACATGGAACAAAATAATCATGAGAAAAATCCATTTTTAGAAGAGGAAGAATCAAGTTTTGATATCATGGAATGGCTGTCCTACTTTCTTCATCATTGGTATTTATTTGTTATTGGTGTTATTTTATCGTTAGGATTAGCCTATTTAGAAAACAGAACTTGGCTGCCTTCTTTTCAGACTGCAGGCACAGTGATGATTGAAGAAAACAGGGTAATTCCGAATGGATCTCAGGCACTTATGCAAGGGTTTGGTGTTGATGCAGGATTTAGGAATGTGAATAATCAAGTTATTATGTTTGGGTCTTATGACCTTGTTTGTAAGGTAGTTGACAGCATTCCATTTCTAAAAGTTGATTATATTACAAAAGGTAATTTTAAATCACATAATTTATATAAAACTTCACCTATTATTATACAATCTGATTATGTCTCGCCCGAAGCATTTGATTTGCTTTTTAAAATAAGATTACATTCTAATGGTACTTATACGATTACAATTGAAGATAATAAATTTTATAGTAGTTTAAAATTAAATGGTCGATATAACCAACCAATTCAACACAACTTGTTTTTTATCACGGTAAAAAATGCAAACAAATATATGGGGAATATGGAAATGTTTTTTCAATTCCGTTCAAGAGAGTCTTTAGTTTCAGATTTTTCTTCCCGTCTAAATTTAGGATTTGTTACAGAAGGATCATCTGTGTTGCAAATTTCATTAGTTAGTGAAACCCCTGATCGTGATATTGATTTCATTAACAAACTGTGTGAAATGTTCTTGGCTGATAATCTGGATAGAAAAAATGATGCAGCTAATAAAACTATTAAATTTATTAATGAACAATTAGGAATTGTATCAAAATCTTTAGTCTTATCTGAAGGTGAGATGACTACTTTCAGACAAAGTAATAAAATAGTCGATGTTTCGAGTCACACCAGCGAATTACTGGGTAAAGCTACCAAATTTGATGCTCAACAAGCAGACCTAAAACTACGCGAAACGTATTTGAATTATTTAACTAAATATCTCAAAACAAATTTGGCTGATGGAGCCATAATTGCTCCATCCAGTTTGGGTCTAAATGAGCCGTTATTAATGGCTGTTGTTCAACAAATCAATGAATTATATAATCTTCGTTCGGAAGTGACCGAAAAAAACATGTATTATGCTAAATACACCAAGCAAATTGAAAATGCCAAGTTGACAGTTTTGGAAGTGACTAAGAATATGCGTGCAGCACTCGATATTGAAAAAAATGATTTTTATAAACGATTATCTGTTGTAAATAAGGAGATAGATGAGTTACCGAAAAAAGAATTGGAAATGATTGCCATCGAACGTAAATATAAAATGGATGATAATTATTATACTTTCTTTCTTCAAAAACGTGCTGAGTCGGAAATTTTACAAGCATCCAATACTCCTGATAATAATATTCTGGATAAAGCAAGAGTTTTATCCGTTACAAATTCTAATAAAAAATCAAAAACAACGCTTTTGTTTCTGCTTTTTGGCGTTTTGATACCAGCAATTATTATCGTCGTTAAAGAATTGTCAAACAATACAATACGTTCGACAAAAGATATTGAGAAAAATTCAGTATTCCCCTTAATTGGTATTATTGGTCATACAAAAAGTGATGAACCTCTTTTAGTTGCAAAAAATCCACGTTCAGCATTTGCAGAAATGTTCCGGGTAATTCGAACACGAATTGAATTTATCGTTCAGCGAAAAACTAATATTGTATCATTGATAACTTCCACTGAATCAGGAGATGGTAAAACCTATTTTTCTATTAATCTGGCTTCCATTTATTCAATGACAAGTAAAAAGACTATTTTAGTTGACATGGATATCAGAAAACCAACAATTAATCAACGATTTAACATTAATCAATCAAATGGCGTCACAAATTACTTAGTTGGTCAATGTACGCTTGATGAAGCAATTATTCAATTACCAAAAGTTGATTTTGACATTTTACCTTCCGGTTCTATTCCACCAAATCCGGGTGAATTAATCAGATCTGAAAAATTAATTGAAATGTTTCAAGAATTACGTAGACGGTATGACTATATTATTATTGACTCAAGTCCAATTGGTATAGTAACCGATGCATATTCATTAGCATACTTATCTGATGTGAATTTATTTATTGTCCGTAACGAAAAAACAAGTAAGACTTTCTTCAAAAAATTAAGTGCTCAATTAAAACAGGATAATATACCAAAATTATACACAATATTCAACGACGTGTTGAATGATGGTGGCAGAAGCTCGAAATATAATCGTTACAAATATAATTATAACTATGGATATAATTATGGTTATGGCTATTACGGAAAAAGGAAAAAGGAAAAAACAGATAAGTATTTTCAATACTATGAAAATAATTCTGATCTGTAAGAATTAGAAGGATTTATAAAAAATGTTATCAAATTTTAATTGAAAAAACAATTTATTTCATACCTAAAAATGAAAAAAGTAGCTTTAATTACTGGAATAACCGGACAAGATGGTGCATATTTAGCCGAGCTGTTATTGAAAAAAGACTATATTGTACATGGGTTGAAACGTCGTTCATCGCTTTTTAATACCGATCGTATCGATCATTTGTATCAAGACCCGCATGTTGACAACAGAAATTTTGTATTGCATTACGGAGATATGACTGACTCGATGAATATCACCCGAATTATTCAAGAAACTCAACCTGATGAAATATACAATTTGGCTGCAATGAGTCACGTAAAAGTAAGTTTCGACACGCCCGAATATACAGCTAATGCTGACGGTATTGGTACTTTGCGCTTACTCGAAGCAGTACGTTTGCTCAATTTAACTAATAAAACGCGTATTTACCAGGCTTCTACTTCTGAATTATACGGATTGGTTCAAGAAGTCCCACAAAAAGAAACTACTCCATTCTATCCACGTTCGCCTTATGCTGTGGCTAAAATGTATGCTTACTGGATTACCGTAAATTATCGCGAAGCTTACGGTCTTCATGCCAGTAACGGAATTTTGTTCAACCACGAATCACCATTAAGAGGGGAAACCTTTGTAACCCGCAAAATTACACGTGCTGCTGCCCGTATTGCTATGGGTATGCAAAGCAAATTGTTTTTAGGCAATCTTTCGTCGAAACGTGACTGGGGGCATGCAAAAGACTATGTGCGTGCCATGTACTTAATTTTACAACAAGACGAGCCAAGCGATTATGTAATTGCAACAGGAGTTACAACTGAAGTGCGTGAATTTGTGCGTATGGCATTTTCCGAAATTGGTCTTTATATTGACTTTAAAGGTGATGGTATTGATGAGAAAGGTTATATAGGAAGAATTGACGAAGCATTATTTACACAACATGTTGGTGCTGAGTTTTTGGAAAATGTTCGTGCTATAAAAGCTCCGATAGTGGAAGTTGATGCCAACTATTTCCGACCAACAGAAGTGGATTTATTAATTGGTGATGCCACAAAATCACGTACCAGACTGAACTGGATACCTGAATACGATCTGAAAGCCCTGGTAGAAGATATGATGCGATCGGACGTTAAACTCATGAAAAAAGAAACCTATCTGAAAGAGGGTGGTTTCAGGGTGCTGAATTATTTCGAATAAATTACTCAGGAGACAAGCATTTTTGTCTCTGACATTATAATAATCATGGATAAAAATGCTAAAATATACATTGCGGGTCATCTCGGGATGGTTGGATCAGCAATAAAACGTAATCTTGAATTAAAAGGCTTTACAAATTTTGTAACACGCTCATTAGAAGATCTTGATTTGCTTAAAGAACAAGATGTTGCAAAGTTTTTCAGGGAAGAAAAACCTGAATATGTAGTTCTTGCTGCTGCAAAAGTAGGTGGTATTATTGCAAATATGACCTATCGTGCTCAGTTTATTTACGAAAACCTCATGATTCAGAATCATGTGATTCATCAAAGTTATGTTCACGGCGTAAAAAAGCTTCTATTTCTCGGTTCATCCTGCATTTATCCTCGATTGGCAGACCAACCTATTCATGAGGATGCTTTACTTACAGGAGTTCTTGAAGATACAAACGAACCTTATGCCATAGCTAAAATTGCGGGTATCAAAATGTGTGAAGCCTATCATGCGCAATATGGTTGCAATTTTATTTCCATCATGCCAACCAATTTGTATGGGCAAAATGACAATTATGATTTGGAAAAATCACATGTTTTGCCGGCTTTAATCCGTAAAATGTATCTAGGAAAATGCTTAATTGAAAGTGATTGGACTAAATTACGTGCCGATTTGAATAAACGCCCGATTGAAGGGGTAAACGGTTCATATAGCGATGATGTAATCCTTCAGTTACTTAATAAATATGGCATTTCTCAAACCAATGAAGAAGTTTCCGTTACTCTTTGGGGAACCGGTTTACCTATGCGCGAGTTTTTGCATGTAGATGATATGGCCGATTCAAGCGTGTTCCTCTTGTTGAACTATGATGCACCCGATACCATGCCATCCCATGTAAATGCCGGTTGTGGAGTTGATCAAACAATTAAAGAATTATCTGAAATTGTTCGAAAAACTGTCGATTATAAAGGAAATATTGTCTGGGACAGCACTAAACCGGATGGAACTCCGCGTAAATTACTCGATGTATCAAAACTCAACAGTTTGGGTTGGAAACCATCAATAACGTTGGAAGAAGGAATTCGTAGAGTAGTCTCCGTTTATGTGAACGAATAATTTGGTTTAATTTGTAAAATTCGTATATTAAAAATGAAAATAGCAATCGTTGGAACCGGTTATGTCGGTTTAGTTTCTGGAACTTGTTTTGCTGAAATGGGAGTAGATGTCACTTGTATCGACATTGATGAAAAAAAAATTGAAAATCTGAAAAAAGGGATTATCCCCATTTACGAACCAGGTCTGGAAGATATGGTTTTGAGGAATGAAAAGGCAGAACGTTTACATTTTACTTCAAAACTTTCCGATATTCTAAACGACGTTCAGGTTGTATTTAGTGCAGTGGGGACACCTCCTGATGCTGACGGTAGCGCCGATTTGAAATATGTGCTGGAAGTTGCTCGGACTATCGGGCAAAACATGCAACAGTATGTTTTGTTGGTAACAAAGAGCACTGTTCCGGTTGGAACAGCTGCTTTAGTAAGACAAACTATTCAAACCGAATTGGATAAACGTGGCGTTTCCATTGAGTTTGACGTTGCATCTAATCCTGAATTTCTGAAAGAAGGTGATGCTATCAAGGATTTTATGAGTCCCGATCGTGTGGTGGTAGGCGTGGAAAGCGAAAGAGCCAAAGAGCTTATCACCAAACTTTATCGTCCGTTTCTATTGAATAATTTCCGTGTTATTTTCATGGATATTCTTTCTGCCGAAATGACCAAATATGCTGCCAATGCGATGTTGGCAACGCGTATCAGCTTTATGAATGATATGGCTAATTTGTGCGAATTGGTAGGTGCCGACATAAATATGGTTAGAAAAGGCATTGGTTCGGATCAAAGAATTGGAGGCAAATTCTTGTATGCAGGTTGCGGTTATGGAGGTTCTTGCTTCCCGAAAGATGTAAAAGCATTGATACAAACTGCCGACCAAAACGGATACGAATTAAGGGTTTTAAAAGCAGTGGAAGAAGTAAATGTTTCCCAAAAGCAAGTATTACTTCATAAGTTAGAGAAACATTTTAATGGAAATATTAGTAACAAAACGATCTCTATTTGGGGATTATCATTCAAACCAAATACCGATGATATGCGTGAAGCTCCTTCGTTGGTATTGATTGAAAAACTTTTAAAGGCAGGTTGTAATGTACGTGTTTTCGATCCCGTTGCCATGCACGAAGCAAAAAAAATAATTCATTCCAAAATGGCTTCATTAATCAAATCAGATTCTTCGAATATCTATTTTGCAAATGATATTTACGATGCTGTGCTGGATGCCGATGCAATGTTACTTGTTACCGAATGGAAAGAATTCCGTATGCCAAGTTGGGGTGTTGTGAAAAAATCAATGAAAGGTCCTTTGATTCTTGATGGAAGAAATATATACGACAAGAATGAAATGAAAGAACTTGGTTTTGTGTATGAACCAATAGGATAATTTCCAATATAACGAACTGAAATACAATACTAAAAATTTTACAAATATTATTTTTTTTGGACTGTAATAAAAAACAATTTAATAAAGGATGAGAAAGCGCATATTACTTTTAACAATTACATTAATATACAGTAATTTTTATATTAATGCGAAAGGAGCAACTGATTCAAATTCAGCAAAAACGGCAAAGCAGTATACAACATCTGAAGCCGAGAATTTAAGACTATCATACGTGGGAGAACTCCAATTTGTTAGTTATGAACAGCCTATTGAAATAGGAACAAGTATCTGTATCAATCAAAACAAGAAATTCCAAACTATATTGGGAATTGGAGGAGCTTTGACAGATGCATCCGCAGAAACTTTTTTCAAAATGCCTGTCTCAAAACAAAAAGATTTCATGAAATCGTATTATAATCCGATTGGTGGAATTGGTTATACATTGGCAAGAACGTCAATTAATAGTTGTGATTTTTCGAGTGAAAGTTACACTTACGTCGCTGATAAAGATGTTGCGTTGAAAACATTTAATATTAGCCACGATTTAAAATATCGCGTTCCGTTCATAAAAAAAGCGATTGATGAAGCTGGTGGAAAATTAGTTATATATGCTAGCCCCTGGAGTCCTCCGGCATGGATGAAAGACAACAACGATATGTTGCATGGTGGAAAATTATTACGGGAATATAATCAAACCTGGGCAAATTATTTTGTTAAGTTTATTCAGGAATATGAAAAAAACGGTATTCCTATTTGGGGCTTAACAGTACAAAATGAGCCTATGGCAATACAAACTTGGGAATCATGTTTTTATTCTGCTATTGAAGAAAAGAATTTTGTAAAATTTTTTTTAGGACCAACCCTTCATAAATCAGGAATGGGAAACAAAAAAATTATTGTCTGGGATCATAATCGCGATTTGATGTTCCAACGTGCAAACGATACTTACATTGATAAAGAAGCCGCAAAATATATATGGGGTGTTGGTTTTCACTGGTACGAAGACTGGAGTACCGGAATACAACAATTCGAGAATGTTCAACGGGTAAATGAAGCTTTTCCTGATAAAAACCTCCTGTTTACGGAAGGATGTATTGGTAATTTCAAATTAAATAAAATCAACGATTGGAGTCATGGAGAACATTACGGTCGGTCAATGATTAATGATTTTAATAATGGAACAGTTGGTTGGACTGATTGGAATATATTGCTGGATGAACAAGGTGGACCAAATCATGTACATAATTTCTGTTTTGCTCCGGTTCACTATAACACAAAAACAGATGAATTGATTTATACCAATGAATTTTACTATATTGGTCATTTTTCAAAATTCATAAAACCGGGAGCCAGACGAATTTCGGTCGCTTCAAACAGAAGTTATTTGTTGACTACAGCTTTTCAAAATGTGGACGGAAAGATTGCGGTTGTTGTCATGAATCAGGGAGACAGTGATGAAACGTTCTTAATTTGGATGGACGGGAAATCCACTAAATCAACAGTCCCCGAAAGGTCAATTTCTACATTCGTTATTGAGTAAATAATTTAGAAGGCTGGTTTTAAAAAAGGGAAGTATTTTAATACTTCCCTTTCCATAATATTCTTAACCATTCTCCCAATTTGCTTTCAGCGGGGTTGTTTTGTACTTTCCATATACGCTCTTTTGTAAGTTCATCCGGCATAAATTGTTGATCAACAAAATGGTTCGGAAAATCGTGCGAGTATTTATAATTCTTGCCGTAGTTCAAATCCTTCATTAGTTTGGTGGGTGAATTGCGTAAATGAAGCGGTACAGGCAGGTTTCCGGTACGTTCCACAAGAGCCTGTGCATCCTCAATAGCCAGATAAGCCGAATTACTTTTTGGCGAAGAAGCCAGATAAACAGCAGTTTCAGAGAGTATAATGCGTCCTTCTGGCCAACCGATTTTCTGCAAGGCATCAAAACAAGCATTGGCCAGTAATAATGCATTGGGATTAGCCAGACCAATATCTTCAGCTGCCGATATTAACATCCGCCGGGCAATAAACTTTGGGTCTTCACCACCAGCAACCATACGTGCCAACCAATAAACAGCTGCATCGGGATCGCTGCCACGGATGGATTTGATAAATGCGGAAATAATATCGTAGTGCATCTCGCCATCCTTGTCGTAGGCCATCGGATTTTGTTGCAGACGTTCGGTAACCACTTCGTTAGTGAAATGTACAGTTCCTTCTGGTTCCGCAGCTACAACCAGTTCCAGAATGTTGAGCAGTTTACGGGCATCTCCACCGGAAAATCGCAATAAAGCTTCGGTTTCATCCAGCACTATTTCACGGGTTTTCAATTCAACATCAGTCTTGATGGCACGTTCAGCCAGTTCCAACAGGTCATTGTTATCGAGCGGTTTAAGCACATATACCTGACAGCGGGAGAGGAGCGGAGTGATAACTTCAAACGAAGGATTTTCAGTAGTAGCACCAATCAGCGTTACTGTTCCATTTTCCACAGCTCCAAGCAACGAATCCTGTTGCGATTTACTGAAACGATGAATTTCGTCAATAAACAAAATTGGATTACCGCTTTGAGTGAAAATACGATTGGATTTGGATTTTTCTATTACTTCACGAACATCTTTAACCCCTGAACTAACGGCACTCAACGTATAAAACGGACGATCAAGCTTGTTGGCAATAATCTTTGCCAACGTGGTTTTGCCTACTCCCGGCGGTCCCCAAAGGATAAACGAAGCAATGCGACCCGATTCAATCATCTGACGCAAGATGGCATTATCACCTACCAGATGTTTTTGTCCGATAAATTGATCGAGGGTTTGTGGGCGGAGACGTTCGGCTAAAGGAGGCATGGGATTCGGGATATTTTACTCTGACAAATGTATGAATAAAAAGCTAATTACTACTTTAATTTATATTCCTTCAGGTGAAAATTTCGTTTTTTTCAGAAAATTCGAAATTAAATTGAACGAGTAGAATAATAACGGCACCATTTTTTCAATCCACATTCCTCGCATTTTGGTTTACGTGCCACACAAATATATCGTCCATGTAGTATTAACCAATGATGTGCCTTTGGAATCAATTCCGGTGGAATGTATTTTATTAGTTCAAGTTCCGTTTGGAGCGGATTTTTAGAATTGGTTGTGAGTCCCAATCGCTCCGAAATGCGAAAAACATGCGTATCAACCGCCATTGCCGGCTTATCAAAAATAACCGAAGCAATCACGTTGGCAGTTTTCCGTCCCACGCCTGGTAAAGTTTGCAGTTTATCCACATCATCGGGCACAATGCCATCAAAATCGGTCATTAGTTTTTGTGCCATTCCCACCAAATGCTTCGCTTTATTGTTTGGATAAGACACCGAACGAATATATTCGAAAATTACTTCTGGAGTTACGGCAGCCATTGCTTCAGGAGTTGGGAAATCGACCAACAAAGAAGGTGTAATCATATTCACACGCTTATCTGTACATTGCGCTGATAGAATTACCGCTACCAACAATCCAAAAGGATCATCGTAATGCAATTCTGTTTCAGCAACTGGCACATTTTCAGTAAACCAGGCAATAATGTTGTCGTATCGTTGTTTTGTAGTCATATTCTCTTAAGGGCAACATTAAGTAGTTGCCGGAAATAATATTCATTTTATTTTTGTGCAAAATTATAGTAAAAAATGATTTTTCACGTTCCTTTTTTGCTATTTTTGCAAATTAAAATTGCATACCGGATATCTCAAATAAAGAATTGAACAACAAAAGTCTAATTTAATTGTGAATTTTGAATTCATAATTATGAATTGATAATACATGGCACCTAAAAAACCGATTAAGACTATTCCAAAGCCCGAACCTCGCCCGGAACAAAAGTCCGAACGTAAGGATAAGAAACAAACCACAAAATCAAACAATGTCGGTTTGGGTAAAAAGTTGATGAATTTTATAGCTGATGAACGCACCCGATTTATAGTTGGAATTGCTGTTTTAATTAGCGTGGTATTTTTATTAATATCATTCATCTCTTATTTCTTCTTTGCTTATATCGATCAAAGTAAAATGGATCTTTCGTGGCACGAATTGCAACTTATTCGATCCGATATTCAAAACTGGGGATCAGTTTTAGGTGCTGTTCTAGCCGATTCACTTATCAGACATGGTTTTGGAATAGCCTCATTTGCCATGTTGTATTTCGGAACCGTATTTGGATTACGTTTAATGAAAGTGCGCATTGCATCACTTTGGAAAGCCTTTTTTCATGCTAGTTTTTGGTTAGTTTGGCTATCTGTTATGCTTGGTTATGTCTTAATCCCTTTTTATAATGATTATACTTTTTCATTCTCTCCGGGAGGAGAACAAGGCGATGAAACGAGCAAATGGTTGATTTCGTACGTCGGTATGTCCGGAACTTTGATGATTCTGATAGGTACTTTTTTAATTTATGCTATCGCTTCCTGGAAAGCTACTATTCCGTTCCTGAAACGAATATTCTCCCGCAAATCGAAAGATGCTCAGATTGCCGAACCTGAATTTTATATTAACAATGAGTTGGACGAACCAACAGTAGCTGTTGGAACTGAAATAATTCCGGAAGATTGGATTGTAAAAGGAAATGAAAATGATGAAGAATTGATAATTGAAACGAACGAAATAGATGAAGTTCCTTTTGAAATTGAACAACCCGAAGAAAATGAAGAAAGCAAAGCGGTTGATGCTGAGGACTCCGGAATTACTGATAATGATAATGAAGATCCATTTTACAATGTAGCCAAGTTAGGCAAATATGATCCGACACTCGATTTATCGCACTATAATCCGCCGACACTTGACTTGCTGAAAGTATACGGAACTGACAACGAAACTCAAATTGACATGGTGGAACAAAATGCGAACAAAGATCGCATTATCAAAACTTTGCAAAACTACGGTATCGAAATTGAAACTATCAAAGCAACGGTGGGACCAACCATTACGCTGTACGAAATTGTACCGAAAGCCGGTGTGCGCATTTCCAAAATCAGAAATCTGGAATATGATATTATGCTCAGTCTGGCAGCAACAGGAATTCGAATTATCGCACCAATTCCGGGCAAAGGAACCATTGGTATCGAAGTACCAAATATTGATCCGCAAGTGGTTTCAATGCATTCGATTATTGCTTCCAAAAAATTTCAGGAATCGAAATTTGAGCTGCCGGTAGCATTTGGCCGGACAATCACCAATGAAATTTTCATGCTGGACTTAACCAAAATGCCTCACTTGCTCATTGCCGGTGCTACAGGTCAGGGAAAATCGGTTGGACTGAATGCTATTATCACTTCTTTACTCTATAAAAAACATCCATCGCAATTAAAATTGGTTCTGGTCGACCCGAAAAAGGTAGAATTCAATATTTATGGTGATATTGAAAAGCATTTTTTAGCCAAATTACCCGACGGCGAAGATGCTATTATTACCGATACCAGCAAAGTGGTGGAAACGTTGAATTCGCTGACTAAAGAAATGGACGACCGCTACGATTTGCTTAAAAAAGCGCATGTGCGTAATCTCAAAGAATATAACGAGAAATTTACCATTCGTCATCTGAATCCTGATAAAGGGCATCGATTCTTACCTTATATCGTGGTGATTGTGGATGAGTTCGGTGACTTGATTATGACAGCAGGCAAAGAAGTTGAAATGCCTATAGCACGAATTGCACAATTGGCGCGAGCGGTTGGAATTCACATGGTTATTGCTACTCAACGCCCTTCGGTTAACATCATTACCGGTGTGATTAAAGCCAATTTCCCTGCTCGTGTGGCTTTCAAAGTTTCGTCTATGATTGACTCACGCACCATTCTCGATTCTCCGGGTGCTAATCAGTTAGTAGGTCGGGGAGATATGTTGTTTTCGCAGGGAAATGATTTGATTCGCGTGCAATGCGCCTTTGTGGATACGCCCGAAGTGGAAAATATTGTGCATCATATCAGTAAGCAACAAGCTTATCCAACGGCTTTTTATCTTCCTGAATATACCCGACCTGAAGGAGATGGAATTGATTCAAGTTCAGTTGATATGACAAAACGCGATCCGCTTTTCGAAGAAGCTGCGCATCTGATTGTGGCTAACCAACAAGGTTCAACGTCGTTGATTCAACGTAAATTCTCCATCGGTTACAACCGTGCAGGTCGCATTGTCGATCAATTGGAAGTAGCAGGCATTATCGGACCTTTTGAAGGCAGTAAAGCCCGTCAGGTATTGGTTATGGACGATTATCATTTGCAGCAGATTTTGAAACATTTGTAGACAGTAATCAGTTTTTCGATTGTACAATAAAACATCTATATTATGTTCAAAAAAATAAGTTATTCATTTGCCATTTTATTTCTTTCCTTCCAAAGCCTTTCTGCACAAAGTAATGCGCAAGCCGAAAAAATTCTAAGCAACATACTTACTGACGCTAAAACCAATGCCATTAAAACCAGTTTTAAATTATCAATTAGTGACAAAAACAATCCACAGGCTCAGTTTTCCACCGGAACTTTCACGATAAAAGGAAGCAAATTTGTTTTGGAAATGGATGAAATGAAAGTTTGGTTTGACGGTAAAACGCAATGGGCTTACGTTCAAAAAAACAATGAAGTATCGATTACCGAACCTTCTGAAAAGGAATTGTCTGAAACAAACCCAATGGCCATTTTGTCAGGCTTTAAGACCAAATGTACGATTCGCTTTTCAACCAAACTAAAATCATCTCAAAATCATAACATAGAAATGCTTCCTAAACTGAAGAATCAAGATATTACTAAAATTGAAGTTCAAGTGAACAAAAACAGCGGAAACCTGTTCTCTATCAAATTAATCAACAAAAATGGAAATTCTTCGATTCTGACCTTAAGCAATTTTCAGAAAGATTTAAAAGTGTCTGATAATAATTTTATTTTCAACTCCGAAAAATATAAAGGTTTAACAATAAATGATTTACGCTAGTAATAGACCAATTAACTAATCAACGAAATATTATCAATGAACGAAAAAGTACGTTGTCTTATAATAGGCTCTGGACCGGCAGGATACACAGCAGCAATCTATGCTTCCCGCGCCAATCTTTCACCCGTTTTGTACGAAGGTATGCAACCCGGTGGACAATTAACCACCACCAATGAAGTAGAAAATTTTCCGGGTTACCCATCTGGAATTACCGGAACTGAAATGATGGAAGATCTTCGCAAACAAGCCGAACGATTTGGAACCGATATTCGTTTTGGAATGGCAACAGCAACCGATTTATCGTCAGCTCCATATAAAGTAACCATCGATGGTGAGAAAATCATTGAAGCAGATGCCATCATTATTTCAACCGGTGCAACTGCAAAATATCTCGGTTTGCCCGACGAACAAAAATATGCCGGATCAGGCGTTTCAGCATGTGCAACTTGCGACGGTTTCTTTTATCGTAAAATGACAGTTGCTGTTGTTGGCGGTGGCGACACAGCTTGCGAAGAAGCTACTTATCTGGCCGGACTGGCAAGCAAAGTGTATCTGATTGTACGCAAACCTTTCTTGCGTGCTTCAAAAATCATGCAAGAGCGTGTTTTAGGAAATCCAAAAATTGAAGTTCTTTTCGAACACGAAACATTGGGTTTAACCGGTGACAAAGTTGTTCAGGGAGCTAATCTGGTAAAACGTCGCGGACAATCTGACGAAGCGCAAGTTCATATCGATATTGACGGATTCTTTCTGGCTATCGGTCATACACCAAACTCCGATATCTTTAAACCGTGGTTAGAAACTGACGAAATCGGTTATATCAAAACCATTCCTGGAACGCCACGTACCAATGTACCCGGTGTATTTGCCTCGGGCGATGTGACCGATCCACATTACAAACAAGCCATTACCGCAGCCGGAACCGGTTGTCAGGCTGCCATCGAAGCCGAACGGTATTTGTCGGAAAAGGGATTGTAATACCGATTGCACAAATAATATAGTCCAATCTCGACCCTGCCTGCCGCAGGCAAGTTCGTCTTATTGTACTATTTATTTGTATGCATCGGCATTAACAACAGTAAACGTATAAAACAGTTTGGACTGTTTTATACGTACAATTGGTATAA